>CAMPIG010000494.1 GCA_946886255.1 uncultured Cellvibrio sp.
GATTCGCTGCGCGAGATGGCAATACCGAACAGCAGGGAAAACACAATCACCTGCAACATATTGCCGTCGGCCATGGCCTGGATGGGATTTTCGGGAAAAATATTGATAAAGGTTTCTTTCAGGCCCGGTGCTTCAATCGCACTGAAACCGGTGGCCATGGCCAGGTCCACATCCTGTCCCGGTTGAATCAGCGAGGCTACGAGAATGGCGAGGGCAATGGCCATGGCGGTGGTCAGTAAATACAAAGAGACGGTCTTCAATGCCATAGCGCCCATACGGCTGTGGCCACCGAGCGCTGCGCTGCCGCACACCAGCGATACAAACACCAGCGGTACCACTAATAACTTGAGCGATTTGATAAAGACCTGGCCCACCGCATCCAGGAATCCATTGATTAACACCCCATCCAGCCAGGCGCCCCAGGTCGTTACCGGCAGACCGGTAGCCGGATCTATGGCGATAATCAGATTAAACAGAATGCCAACAATAATGCCAAGGATCATGCCCAGCAGGATTCGGTTGGTGAGTGTCATCCTAGCCTCGATAGTTGTTATAGGTGGTGGGAAGGTTTTGTTATGGATTAAGTGCGTCTTTCAGCGCTTTGCCGGGCCGGAAGAGCACACTGCTGCTGGCGGCGATATGGATCGTCTCGCCGGTTTGCGGGTGGCGTCCCTGGCGGGCGGCACGTTGGCTTCTTACGAAACTGCCAAATCCCACCAGAGCAACCGGTTCATCGCGGCTGAGTGCATTGGTGATCTGCTCGATCATGGCGGAGACCGCCGCATCCGCTTTGTCGCGGCTCATGTCGGTCTGGTCGGCAACCCGTTCAACGAGATCGGTTTTGTGCATGGCAAGGCTCCTGATGTATCGGGTGGTCCTGAAGCGGTAATCACAGGAAAGCAAACGGGAGTGTAACCGCTCAGGTCGTTCGGGGGCAGTCAAAACGCCAGCTTTTTATCAGCAAGCGCTGGCTGTCGGCCAAACTCCCGGCGCCAACCTGCTAGAATCCCGCGCTGGTTAGCCGGCATCTTGTGACAGGAGAGACTTTTGGCGTTATCGATTTACGGCCAATCCCAGGTGAATTGGCAACCCTTGGCACAATGGCCCAGAGGTCAACATCCGGAGACGGCCCTGTGTAATTGGCTGCTGGATAAAGGCTCATTGACTGCACGCCTGGTTGCCCGCAGTCGCGGCCATTTTCATGTGGAGGTGTTGCGCCAGCAAATTGCGCGACCGGGGTTGTCCGAGTGGCGCTGCCTGAATATGGATCGCCATGGTTTGGCGTTGATTCGTGAGGTGGTACTGTGCGGATACAACCAGCCCTGGGTTTTTGCCCGCAGTGTTTTACCGCTCACCAGCCTCACCGGGACTTTGCGCCATCTGCGTAAACAGGACGCCAGCCCGCTGGGTGCCTTTTTGTTCAGTCAGCCACACTTGCAGCGCAGTGCCATTGCTGTGAGCCACATAAGCCGACATCATGCTTATGTGCCGACGCAGCTCATCAACGACACGCCCTTATGGGGACGGCGCTCTGTGTTTTATCTGGAAGATAGGCCGTTATTGGTCAGCGAAGTGTTTCTCGATGCATTCGTCGATACGCTATCGTCACCGGCTGTTTCCGTTGATATCCCTCATCGTTAACGACAGACAATAGAATCTGCTATGACTCGATCCAACCAGCGCCCCGCAAGCTCACCGGCCCGCAGCCAAAAGCCCGCGGTCAAACGTTCCGGTTCTGCCCCGACACGCATCCGTCTGTACTGGCAATTGATGCGTATGCACAAACCCATCGGTGCACTCTTGTTGTTGTGGCCCACCATGTGGAGTCTATGGCTGGCCGCTGATGGTGTGCCCCGCTGGGATGTATTGATCATCTTTATACTGGGCGTATTCGTCATGCGCTCAGCCGGGTGTGTGATCAATGACTTCGCCGACCGCAAAGTAGATGGCCATGTCAAACGCACCCGTGAGCGGCCGCTGGTCCGTGGGCAAGTATCCAGCCGTGAGGCCATCGCGTTGTTCGTCGGCCTGTGCCTGCTGGCCTTCGGGTTGGTGCTGCTGACCAATACCCTGACCATTCAACTGTCGGTGGGCGGCGTGCTGCTGGCATTTTGCTATCCCTTTATGAAGCGCTTCACTCACTTGCCGCAAGTGGTTTTGGGGGCGGCCTTCGCTTGGGCGATTCCCATGGCCTTTGCCGCCCAAAGCGGTTCCCTGGGCGCGGAGGTCTGGTTGCTTTACACCGCTGTGGTGCTGTGGACTGTGGTCTACGATACCTTTTATGCCATGGTGGACCGCGACGATGACCTGCGTATCGGTGTCAAGTCCACAGCTATTTTGTTTGGCGAACACGACCGGCTTATGACCGGCGTATTGCAAGCGCTGACGCTATACGCCTTGTTGATGGTCGGCTCGCGTTTTGAGTTGGGCACTTACTATTACGTCAGCCTGGGAGTGGCAGCCTTGCTGTTCGCCTACCAGCAATACCTGATCCGGTTTCGTGAACGGGATGCCTGCTTTAAGGCATTTATGAACAATAACTGGGTGGGGCTGAGCATTTTTATCGGCTTGGTGGTGGATAAACTCTGAAATGCCCACTTTGCTGCTGGTGCTCTGTTGAATCCTGTGCTGTCATAAAGTTGTAACACATGGCTTATTTAATACGCTTGCAACAATTGCTTCTCAGCCATCAGCGGGTAACAGGTAGGAATTATGAGTGGGCGTAAAATCTTGATCGTCGATGACGAATCAGCCATCCGCGACATGTTGCGTGTCGCATTGGAGATGGCCGAGTATCAGTGTATCGAAGCCAGCAATTCACAGGACGCTCATGCGTTGATCGTGGATGAAAAACCTGACCTGATCTTGCTGGACTGGATGATGCCCGGCACCAGCGGCATCGAACTGGCGCGTCGCCTCAAGCGCGACGATGTGACCGCCGACATCCCTATTATCATGCTGACCGCCAAGGGCGAAGAAGATAACAAGATTCAGGGGCTCGAAGTGGGTGCTGACGATTACATCACCAAGCCCTTCTCTCCCCGTGAACTGGTAGCCCGCCTTAAAGCAGTACTGCGCCGTGCGGACCCGCAAGTGAATGGTCATCCCATCACCGTACAGGGTTTGTGCCTCGACCCTGCCAGTCACCGGGTGACCATCAATAACCAGGCGGTCGACATGGGGCCGACGGAATATCGCCTGCTGGAATTTTTTCTCACTCACCAGGAAAGAGCCTATACTCGCAGCCAATTGTTGGACCATGTGTGGGGCGGCAACGTCTATGTGGAAGAGCGTACGGTGGATGTGCATATCCGCCGCTTGCGCAAAGCCCTGACCGTCGACAGCCACGAAAACCTGGTCCAGACTGTGCGCGGTACCGGTTATCGTTTCTCCACCAAGGCCGACGCATAATTCAAACCGGTTAAAAACGCA
>CAMPIG010000495.1 GCA_946886255.1 uncultured Cellvibrio sp.
AATACGCCAGTGCCAGCAGTTTCAGTTTTCAATTAACGACAGCCGAAGGTGATAAGGTCACCATTTCTGCCAGTAACTCTCAAGCTTTTAGTGGCCAATATGCACGAGGTATCGCCGGGAGCAATGAGGGTTATGCGCTGGCCGAGGCCATGAGTGCATCCTACAGCTCAACCCGCGAATCCAGTTGGTCAATTCAGGGCGATTTAAATGACGATGAGCTGCAGGCCATTGAAGATCTATTGGGGCAAATCAATACGCTGGCTGGTGAGTTTTTTAACGGTAATCTTGACGAGGCTTTTAACCAGGCTTTGGCATTGGGGTATGATCAGGAACACATTACAGCGTTCTCGCTGAATTTAACTCAGGTTGAGGTACAGCGGGTGAGTATGGCCTATCAACAATTTAACGGTGCGCCTGCCGATGGAAATCCTGGCGAGCGTCTCTTGCCCGTGGGTAAATTTGTTCGCGACTTGTTGAGCGCCCTGGAGACAGCAAACAATTTCTCTGAGCCGGAAACCTTGTTGTTGGAGTTAAGCGAAAAGATCGTAGCAGCGGATGAAAGTGAAACACCGTCTCCTGCTGAACGTTTCCGTGACTTTGTTGAGCAGGTGCTCCATAGCATGAAACCTGTTTGACGACTCTTAATGCTGCCATGAGCTGAAGAAATAAAACCTGCTACAATTCTTTTTTTGTAGCAGGTTTTTTTATGTCATCTCTTATTCTTTACACTACGGCGGGTTGCCACCTGTGTGAAACGGCCAAGACTGTTTTATGGCCGTTACTGACTGAGTTCGGATTACGTTTGCAGCAGGTTGATATTGCGGAGTCAGACGCGCTAATTGAACAATACGGTATTCGCATTCCGGTTATTGCATTTGAAGGGGCGGCTGCGGAATTGGCCTGGCCTTTCGTTGCAGAGCAAGCGCGGGATTTTATTGTGCAGTATGTATGATCACGATTGATGCCAGAGTTAACGCGGATTAAAGCCCATGGTTTCCATGGTAGTGGTAACCCAGGTTAAGGCATCCAGATAAATGTGGGACAGAGTATCCGGAGAGATATTGCGTGGGCCGAGATAATCCCAATCAATCTTATCCCATTCGGCTCGCTCATAATGCTCAACGATATCGAGCACTTTTCCTTCATCCCCCAAGTGTTTTAACAACGCTTCATTTAATTGTTCACTTAAGGAAATGTTGCTGAGCAAAATTTCCAAAGGGGCATCCATAAATGCATCCAGCGTCGACAATAATCCTACAGTAAAAAAAGTGTCTTGACGTTTTTTGCCACTCATGGTCGCGGCGATAATTTCGCACATCCGGGCGCGGGTCAATGCGGCAATGCTCAATTCCATCGGTTTATCGCCGAGATTCGCCATCGCCAATAAATTTACCCAATTCTTGATGATGTTTAATCCCAGCAGGGTAATCGCCTGACGCAATGATTCAATGGTACGCGGCAGGGCAAACGCGGCGGAGTTGACCAAACGCAAGAGTTTGTAACTTAACATGGGGTCGCGCGCGACCAGTTGTTCTACCCGTTCCAGAGGTACATCCGGATCGTGTAATACAGACAGTAGTTGCAGCACAGCTTGTTTATTTTCGGTGATCTTGCGTCCTTTGATCACCTTGGGACGTGCGAGAAAATAGCCCTGGAATAAGTCAAACCCTGCATCCTTACAGTACTCTAGCATCTCGTAGGTTTCTACTTTTTCGGCTAACAATATAAGGCCGAAGGGTTTGAGGTAATCGATATGTTCGCGGATTTGTTCGGGGGACAATTGCAGGACATCCAGTTTAATAATGTCCGCATAGGGAACGAGGTCACGCGTCTCATCGGTCAGCTCAAAGTCATCCAGTGCAATGGTGTAACCCTGTTCGCGTAAGCTGCGCAGACTGTGCAACATTTGTGCATCAATTTGTTGACCTTCGAGCACTTCTACGACTAATTGCCGTCGATCAAATGGCGGTGGGGTCAGAAGCAAGGTGCGGGTGAAATTAATAAAGGCCTGGTGATGACCAACGACGCTGTGGATGGATAATTCGGTAAAGGTATGCAACAAAACTTGTGAGCTGGCCATATCGCCGCCGTCTGCTGTGTATTCATTCAAATCACAACTGCGGCATAGCAACTCATATGCAACCACTTGCATCTTGCGATTGAAAATCGGCTGGCGCGCCAGCAAAGGCAATAACTCGGACATAGACTGCTATGAAATCCTTACCGTTGATCAACCATGCGAGTCTGCCCGCATCAATGATGTTGAACAAACTGCCCTTCATTGTATGACTTATATGGCTAAATGAAAACTCAGGTCAGGGGGTAAATGGCCTTGGTCTTGTTTTTCGAGATATCGCTTGCGCTGGCTAGGCGCTGGATGGAATAGGTGAATTGCACACGTTGTTGCCAATGTTGAACCGGTGTGGGCGGTCGAGGCAGTGCGCAAGAAATGACAGGCTCGCTTTCGTTGCCGACGTCGAGCCTCGTACAGAAGTTATAACGAATTATTGGCTTCCAGCGGTGTAATAAAAGGTTGCTTTTCGCCAGTCCGGTAGCCGTAGATGACTGAAAATGACAGAACGTTTTGCACGTAACCTCGAGTTTCATGAAACGGAATGGTTTCGATCCAGACATCGTAAGGCAATTTTGCGTCCTCCTTGCTGAGCCATTGTTTAACACGGCTTGGACCGGCATTGTACGCTGCTGCCGCAAGAATGCGGTTGCCATTGAACTGGTTTAATAATTGGTTGAGGTAACGACTACCCAGCGCAATATTTTTCTCGGGCTTTAATAAATCGTGTTTATTGGAGTAGGCAATGCCGGCACGCTTTGCTGTGTGCAATGCCGTTGCGGGCATCAGTTGCATCAAGCCCAAAGCTCCTGCCGGAGAGCGGGCATCCGGACTGAAAGCACTTTCCTGCCGTGCAATGGCAAGTAAAAGTAACGGGTTCACTGAGGTTGCCTTTGCGGCAGTTGCCACATGCTCTTGGTAAGCCAGTGGGAATCGAACTTGCAGGTCATCCCAATACTCTGCGTCAATCATTGCCTGGATACCTTGGCGATGCCAACCCCATCGATCTGCCAGGCGACCTGCTGCCACGATCTCGTCCGTTTTCATACGGCGCGTAGTGTGAAACCACTCGCGGCTCGCACCATAAATATCACCCAGGATATAAAGCTCCCGAGCCCGCTGAACGCCTGGTGCCTGTTCAACCTGGGATTGTAATTCCGGGGAAATTAACATCGGCTTATCGACCAAGCGGTATTCATAGCCCAGTTTGTCAGCGGATAAAAAACCATAAAAACTGCGTGTGGCCGCAACACGGTTATACAGCGACTGAACACTTTGACCGTCGACTTCTTTAATATCGAGCTCTTCCATAATGCGTGCGCGCCAGTACAACCAACGCTCTGTCTGTTGG
>CAMPIG010000496.1 GCA_946886255.1 uncultured Cellvibrio sp.
GCCATCGAACAAATCTTGCAGGACGCCGAGCAGTTGGTCGGGTTTGATGACGATATAGAGATTACCCTGGAAGCAAATCCCGGTACTTTTGAACAGGAACGTTTTTGCGGTTTTCGCCAGGCCGGTGTTAATCGTTTGTCGATCGGTATTCAAAGTTTTAATGACACACAACTTAGATTGCTCGGGCGTGTGCACGGGCGCAACGAAGCTTTGCGTGCAGTGGAGATGGCGCGCGCCGCCGGCTTCGATAATATCAACCTCGATTTAATGCACGGTTTACCCCAACAATCCGTGGCTGATGCACAGGCTGATTTGCAACAGGCAATTCTATTAGCACCGGAACATGTGTCCTGGTACCAGCTCACCATCGAGCAAAACACCGTTTTTTATTCGTCGCCTCCACGTTTACCGGATGAAGAAATTCTGGCGGATATTCAGGATGAAGGTATTGCGCTATTGGCGCAAGCCGGGTATCGACAGTATGAAGTTTCCGCCTATGCACAACCGGGCAGGCAAGCGCGACACAATATTAATTATTGGCAATTCGGCGATTATCTTGGCATCGGTGCCGGCGCCCACGGCAAGATCACCTTGCCGACACAAGCGCATATTATGCGATTGTGGAAAACGCGTTTGCCCAAGCATTACCTGCAAAGCCGCGACAGAATTACCCAGAGTATCTGTGGGCATAGCAACGCTTATGCTGGTGGTGGAGAAATTCTGCAACAGACGTCATTGCCGCTGGAATTTTTGTTGAATGGACTGCGACTGGTGGATGGCGTGCCGGTAGATTATTTTCATAAGCGGACGGGACTGCCGCTCAATGCACTGGAGCCGCAATGGTCCGGGCTAATGCAAAAGGGTTTGGTGCAGCTGGATAAAGGTGTAATAAAAACCACAGCACTTGGGCAGCGCTTTCTCAACAATGTACTTGAAGCGTACACTGAAGATTAAATGTTAATTACAGTAACCAGATCGCCGCACCGCCGAGCATAGTGAATGCGGAAAAAAGTCCGACGAGCGTAAAAATACCATCGCGCGCCGTCAGGCCAAGGCTAATAATAACAATGGAAGATGAAGGGATGACATCTGCAAAAGGGATGATCTCCAGAAAAGGCATGAATAAACACAACACAATAATGACCGCACCGATAATACGTGTTATCGGTTTTTTTGCGAAGCGTTTCAGGCGCGGCCGGAGAACATAATCAATCCTGCGAGTGATCGGTTTGAGTTTGCTGGCAGCTTTGGTAAATTTCGCTTTGTCAAAACTGATGCTACGCAGCTTGCTTGGCAGCCAGGGTGTGGAACGCCCCAAGGCTAGTTGTGCGGCAATAAAAATAATAATGACAGCCAGCAAAGTAGGGATGCCCGGAATTCCTCCAGTAGGTAACATGATGAAGAGCGCGGCAATTAATAATAGCGGACCATACCCCCGGTCTTCAAATTCATCGACTATTTTGCCAAATGTAATTTTATCGCCGTCAATGTTTTCCTCGATTTCATCCAGGACTGCGGTCAGATTCATTTCTTTCTCCATTCTCCCTCCCACGCCTCGTGTTGTCCGGGAGCGCGGCATGTTTGCTGGCAGGCAGTTTTATGTCTGAACTTCTAGACCAAGCAAAATAAAGACGGTTCGGCTGACCGACGGTGCCTTGTTGTATGCCACACATAAAAAAACCGCTGCTACTGCAGCGGTTGTCAGGATGAACAAAAACAAAGGAGAAAATAGCTAGGCTTCGTTGGAGGGTTTACCAATGGTCGCGAGAATACCGCCATCAACATAGACGATTTGCCCGGTCACAAAATCACTCGCTTTCGAGGCCAGGAATATCGTGGCGCCCTGGAGGTCATCGGGGTCGCCCCATTTACCTGCCGGTGTACGATTAACGATAAAGTCGTTAAACGGATGGCCATCTACACGAATCGGCGCGGTTTGGCTGGTAGCAAAATAACCGGGGCCGATGCCATTAACCTGCACATTATGCTTAGCCCACTCGGTCGCCATATTGCGCGTCAACATCTTCAAGCCACCTTTTGCAGCGGCGTAAGCGCCAACGGAATTGCGGCCGAGCTCGCTCATCATGGAGCAGATGTTGATAATCTTGCCGGAACGCCGCTCCACCATCTTGCGAGCCACCGGGCGCGTCATGGTGAATACACCAGTGAGATCAGTCTTGATGACTTCTTCAAATTCTTCCAATGGCATATCGAGTAATGGAATGCGTTTAATGATGCCGGCGTTATTGACCAAAATATCAATAGGACCGTGATCTTTTTCAATTTGATCAACAGCTGCTATTACTTGTACTTCATCAGTCACATTAAATTTATAACCGAAAGCCTTAAAACCTTTCTCGCGATAAGCCGCCACCGCGTTGTCGATTTTTTCTTGGGATGAATTGCCGTTAATAATTAATGTCGCACCGGCACTGGCAAGGCCACAAGCCATGGACATGCCCAAGCCGTGAGTAGCACCGGTGACCACCGCAATCTTGCCGGTTAAATCAAACAGAGGATGTGTCATGAGTTAATCCTTATTTCAGGTCGCTGGGCTTGTGGAAATCCATATCGGTGTAATCCAGATTCTCACCGGCCATACCCCAAATGAATGTGTAATTGGCAGTGCCCGCACCGGAGTGCATGGACCAGGGCGGTGAAACCACCGCTTGTTCGTTGCCCACCCAGATATGCCGGGTTTCATGGGCTGGGCCCATAAAATGGCACACGGCCTGATCTTGTGGAATCTGGAAATAAAAATACGCTTCCATCCGACGGCTGTGAGTGTGCACCGGCATGGTGTTCCAGATACTGCCGCTTTTCAATTCGGTCATGCCCATCTGTAATTGGCAGGTATCCACCACACCGGCAATCATCAACTGATAAATATTGCGCTCATTACAGGTTTCGGATGAACCCATATTCAATACCTTGGCATCTTCCTTGCCCACTTTCTTGGTCGGATAGGCGTGATGCGCTGGCGTTGAATTTAAATAGAATTTTGCAGGGTTGCTGGCGTCGTCACTGCTGAAACTGACATCTTGAGCACCGCGACCGATGTACAAGGCTTCTTTGGTGTTGATTTTGTATTCTGTGCCGTCGACGGTGATTTTGCCGCTGCCGCCAATATTGATAGCACCCAGCTCGCGACGCTGTAAAAAGAAATCGGCTTTTTGCTGATACACCGGGTCCAGTTTGATGACCTTGTTCACCGGCATAGCACCACCGACCATCAGTCGCTCGTAGTGCGTATAAGTAAAGATGACTTCATCGGCTTCAAAAATTTTCTCGATCAAAAAATGCTTACGCAATTTTTCCGTATCGTAATGTTTGAAGTCGTCCATATGAACGGCAAAGCGTTCTTCCACAATTTTCATAATAAAACCTTCAGCGTTACCAGGTTGATTGTTCAATAATAC
>CAMPIG010000497.1 GCA_946886255.1 uncultured Cellvibrio sp.
GCTTCATAGCCAAGAATTCGAAGGCTGTCGAGCGCAAAAATTGGCTGGAATAATGGCGTCAGCAAGCGTAAATCAATCAAGCGCTGCAATTCTCTGTGCAGGTCCGGTTGCGCGGGAGAAAGAGCGTTTACAGAGGGAAGGGATTGGCGTGTATTCATCGCAATATCATCGTTTTGAATTGTGACGTTTTGATGAAATTGCATCGATACCAGGGCCGTTTTTACACAAACTTAACTACTCTGCCTGCCGCCAGAGCGTTACAATGCGCCCCCATTTATCAAACCGACAACACCTATGTCCGACCATAAACCCGACAACATTTATGCAAATCCCCTGGGCCAATCAGGGCCGTTTGTTTTTGATGAAACCGTCGTCAATGTTTTTCCGGATATGATCAAACGTTCAGTGCCCGGGTATGCCACCATCATTAATATGATCGGCAATCTGGCCGAGCGCTATGTTCAGGCGGGCAGTGTCTGCTATGACCTCGGCTGCTCCCTCGGCGCAGCTACCTTGGCTATGCGTCATCGCATTCGAGCCGCCAATACCCGAATCCTCGGGATCGATAATTCAGCCGCAATGATCGAACGCTGCCAGCAAGTCATGGCCGCCGACAGTGGGGAAATTCCGGTAGAACTGGTTTGTGGAAATGTGCAAGACATCAACATTGAGCGCGCCTCCATGGCAGTTCTGAATTTCACCTTGCAATTTATCCCGGTCGATCAGCGACTTGCCGTTCTTACAGCCATTTATGAAGGTTTATTGCCAGGCGGCGTGTTGATATTGTCTGAAAAGGTAGCTTTTGAAGACCAACCCCATCATGAACTAATGATCGAATTGCACCATAATTTCAAACGCAGCAACGGCTACAGTGATCTGGAGATTGCTCGCAAACGCTCCGCCATTGAAAACGTATTGATTCCCGAGACTCTCGCAACCCATCGCCAACGCCTGCGAAAGGCAGGCTTTGGTAGCGTGGATGTTTGGTTTCAATGTTTTAATTTCGCTTCCATGATTGCAATCAAACCATGATGGATTACCAAGCTCTGCTCGCTGCGTTGCCCCACACTCCCCTCGCCGCCTGGCTGCCCGATTTGCCGAGCCAAATTTCTGCGGGCCTGAGCGAACAACGCTATGGCGATTTGCCGGGATGGAAACAGGCATTGATGCAAATGCCGTTGGTTAAAGCAGCGCGGATCGATTTGCAGCATGGGGTTACCATCGGTGATGTGGATGATTGTGATGATGCCACTCGTATGCAATTGCGTGCGGCCCTCGAACAACTCATACCCTGGCGCAAAGGGCCCTACCATGTATACGGGATTCACATCGATACCGAATGGCGTTCGGACTGGAAGTGGGATCGGGTTTTACCCCATCTGGCACCGCTGAAGGATCGACTGATTCTGGATGTGGGGTGTGGCAACGGTTACCACTGTTGGCGTATGTTAGGCGCAGGCGCTTCGCGAGTTATTGGTATTGATCCCTCTCCGCGCTTCGTGGTGCAGTTTCATATGATCAAACAGCTGATTGATGCGCAGGCTCCGGTGGATGTTTTACCGGTAGGTATAGAAGATTTGCCCCTCAAGCTTCAGGCATTTGATACGGTGTTTTCCATGGGCGTGTTTTACCATCGGCGCTCGCCGATGGATCATCTACGCGAGCTTAAAGAGGCCTTGCGTCCCGGCGGACAATTGGTGTTGGAAACTTTGGTTATTGAAGGAGAGATGGGCGAGGTGCTAGTGCCCGAAGGCCGTTACGCGATGATGAATAATGTCTGGTTCTTGCCCAGCTGCGCGACGTTGGTGTCCTGGCTGCGCAAGATGGGTTTTGCGAATCCGCGCGTGGTGGATGTATGCCCTACCACCGCCGATGAACAACGCTCCACCCACTGGATGCGCTTCCATTCCCTGCCGGAATTTCTCGATCCTGAAAACCCGGCGTTAACAGCCGAGGGCCATCCGGCGCCGATTCGCGCCGTATTTCTGGCGGAAGCCCCCTGAGTTATCAATCATCCAGGGTTTGTAAGGGTGTATCCAAACCAAACTCTGCGTGAACCTGGGAGCACCAGCGATTAAGGCGTTCTGCGGTCAGTTGCTCTTGCTGGTCTTCATCCAATGCCAGGCCGACAAACATGCCCGTGCCCGGAATCTCGGCTTTGGATGCATCGAATTCATAGCCTTCCGTGGGCCAGTGCCCGACGATGATCGGACCTGACTGGATGATGACATCGTGTAACATGCCCATGGCATCGAGAAAGTAATCACCGTAGCCAAACTGATCACCCAAGCCGAATAGTGCAACTGTCTTGCCGGCAAAATCCACGGCCGCGATGTCATCCCAGAATTCTTCCCAATCTGACTGAATCTGGCCGAAATCCCAGGTGGGAATGCCGAGGATGATCCTGTCGTACTCGGCAAACTCCAACTGTGTGACATCGGCAATATCCATGACATCCACCACATCCTCGCCGAAGCGCTTTTGGATACGGTAGGCGACACGTTCGGTGTTACCTTCGTCACTGCCGAAAAACAGACCTATCTTGCCCACATTCACCTCGGGATCGCCGGAATATAAAGGAATCGAGTCGGCGGGCCGCTAGAACCCGCCAAAAAAGAGTGCGGATTTTCCCAACATTGTTTGTTGGGTGCAAGGGTCAAACTTCGTGGAATACTACAAGGGTGCTTTGTAGTTCGTTTGTCATTAGGCTCTAAGTTTCGAAAACGCATGCATACCTCCCTGTAGCTCCCTCAATTCATCCCTGAATTGAGGGTTTCGAAACTTAGAGCCTAACACCAAACTTGCGTTGTGTTAATGTCAATTCAGATAACAGAAGGAAGCGGATCAGGCCCGGGTATCAGTCGCTTTTTCGCGCCAGTGTTCTTTACGCTTTGATTTCATCTGTTCCATTTTTTCTTTCTGTTCCGGCGTCAGGATGCTGAGCAAAAATTGCTTTTCCTTGGCTCGTGCAACCACTTGTTGCGCGTTCAGGTCGCCCAGCTTATCCGCCAATGCGGCCACCTCTGTTTCATCCGCATTATTAGCAATGGCTTCGTGCACCGCCCGTTGGGCTTGGCGTATTTGCTGCCGCTGTTCGCGATACTGCGTGCGTTGTTCATCCTTGCGCGCGGCTAGCGTTTGTTTTTGTTCGTCGGTCAGCTCCAGGAATCTGGTCATGTGTTCGAGGCGCCGTTCGCCTTTCATATGTTGATGAAAACTATGTTTGCCTTTGCAATCTTTACCCGGGTCTGCGGTCTCTTCCGCCATGGCGTAATTGCCTAAAGAAACCACCGCCAGGGTGGTAATGCCAGTGATAAGATGACGCCAGTTTTTCATTGTATTCATATGTGAATCTCCGAGGGTTAGTCGATCAGACTTGCTCTCTTGGCAACGCGACCTATCATTCAAGTAG
>CAMPIG010000498.1 GCA_946886255.1 uncultured Cellvibrio sp.
AAAATTTTGGGCCGCACATGGAGCAGAAGTGCGCAACCTTGGCCGATTCTTTGGGCAGGGTTTCGTCGTGATATGAGCGCGCGGTATCGGGATCGAGACCGAGGTTAAATTGATCCTCCCAGCGGAACTCAAAGCGCGCTTTGGACAAGGCGTTATCGCGCAACTGCGCACCGGGATGACCTTTCGCAAGGTCTGCCGCGTGGGCCGCAATCTTGTAGGTGATGATGCCTTCTTTCACATCGTCTTTATTGGGCAAACCCAAGTGTTCTTTCGGCGTGACGTAACACAACATGGCGCAGCCGTACCAGCCGATCATCGCTGCACCAATGCCCGAAGTAATGTGATCATAACCCGGCGCAATGTCGGTCGTCAGTGGGCCAAGAGTATAGAAAGGAGCTTCATCGCACACTTCCAATTGTTTTTCCATATTTTCCTTGATCATGTGCATAGGCACGTGACCCGGCCCTTCGATCATTACCTGTACGTCGTGTTTCCAGGCGATTTTGGTTAATTCACCCAGAGTTTCCAGCTCACCGAATTGTGCTTCATCATTCGCATCCGCAATAGAGCCGGGGCGCAAGCCATCCCCCAGTGAAAAGCTGACGTCGTAGGCTTTCATGATCTCGCAGATGTCGTCGAAGTGGGTGTACAGGAAGTTTTCCTTGTGATGGGCGAGACACCATTTCGCCATGATCGAACCACCGCGCGACACAATACCGGTGACACGTTTTGCGGTCAGCGGAACATAACGCAACAGCACGCCCGCGTGAATTGTAAAATAATCCACGCCCTGCTCTGCCTGCTCGATCAAGGTATCGCGGAAGATTTCCCAGGTCAGATTCTCTGCAACGCCATCCACTTTTTCCAGCGCTTGATAAATTGGTACGGTGCCAATAGGCACATGGGAATTGCGAATAATCCATTCACGGGTTTCGTGGATGTTTTTGCCGGTGGATAAATCCATCACCGTGTCCGCACCCCAGCGGGCTCCCCAGGTCAGCTTCTCCACTTCTTCTTCGATGGAAGAACCGAGCGCAGAGTTACCGATATTGCCATTGATCTTCACCAAAAAATTGCGCCCGATAATCATCGGCTCCAATTCCGGGTGATTGATATTGGCCGGAATAATTGCGCGACCGCGCGCCACTTCATCGCGTACAAATTCAGGCGTGATTTCATCGGGAATGTTCGCGCCAAAACTCATGCCTTGATGCTGCTGGTTCAGTACACCCAGTTCACGCGCTTGTGCCAGCGCCATGTTTTCGCGGATCGCGATGTATTCCATCTCCGGCGTAATGATGCCTTTTTTGGCGTAGTGCATCTGCGACACGTTCATGCCCGGTTTGGCGCGACGCGGCTGACGGGTCAGGTTAAAACGCAAATGCGCGAGCTTGGGGTCATTCAAGCGTTCTTTGGTAAAAGTAGATGAAGTATCCGACTGGAATTCGGTGTCGTTGCGCTCTTCAATCCACGCCGAACGCACATCTGGCAAGCCGTGGCGTAAATCAATCTTTATCTCAGGGTCAGTGTATGGGCCTGAGGTATCGTAAACCCGCACCGGTGGATTTTTTTCACCACCAAATGCCGTCGGTGTATCCGCCAGAGAAATCTCTCGCATCGGTACCCGTAAATCAGGCCGCGAGCCTTGCACATAGATTTTTTGTGAGCCGGTAAATGGCTGGATAGAGGCGGCATCCACCTGAGCACTTTCACTCAGGATTTTTTCGGCGAGATTCTGGTTGCTGTTCATGGGGTTCCCTCGTTGGCCAGTGAATATCTGGCTTTGCTATTAATAAAATGAATGAAAATGATGGACAGGTCCTGCACCTTGCCCGATGTGTAGTTCATCAGCACGGACCAGCGCCTGGTGAAGATAGATTTTGGCCTGAGCAACAGCCTCATGCAGAGTCAAGTGCCGGGCCATACCGGCAGCAATGGCCGACGCCAGGGTGCAACCGGTACCGTGGGTATTGCGCGTTGTGAGGCGCGGCGCTGAAAAGGTTTGCGTACCGTCATCGGTCAATAGAAAATCTTCCGCATGGGCGCCTTCGCCATGACCGCCTTTAATCAATACCGCCTTCGCGCCCAGTGCACGCAACTGCTTTGCCTGACGCAACCGGTCGGCATGGGTATGCGCCGGTCCATCATTTAATAAGGCGGCAGCTTCATAAAGGTTGGGCGTAATCAGGTTCGCGCGCGGCAATAAGCGGGTGATCAATGCCTGGATGGCATCCTCCGCCAATAAGCGATCACCACTGGTCGCCACCATCACCGGATCAACGATCAGAGGGATTGCGGTGTAATCCTTCAGGCTGTCCGCGACGGCATGAATAATGTCCGCCGTAGCCAACATGCCGGTTTTGATGGCAGCTACCGGAATGTCCGTCAGCACGGAATGAATCTGCGCACGCACAAAATCTGGCGGTACCGGCCAGACACCTTGTACACCCTGGGTATTTTGCGCGGTCAAGGAAGTGATGGCACTGCATCCGAACACCCCCAACGCGGCAAAGGTCTTGAGATCGGCCTGAATACCCGCACCACCGCCGCTGTCACTACCCGCGATAGTCAGAGTAATAGGCGTTGCTGGTTCAGTTATCGGTGAAGTCATGGCATTTCCGCAGGTAACGGTAAAGGGCGCGGAAACAGCAGGAGGGCAAGGTAGCGCATAGGCGCCGGGATACTTGAATCTCGTTGCTCTCGTTTCCTACGCCGGTACTAACCGGATCAGGTCGACGGGTATCTCTCAGCCTTATAATCAGCACCCCGACAAGAATGGTTGGCAGTCTAGAGAACTCAGGGAGGCATGTAAAGCGAGGCGCTTGGGCACTTATCGCGTGCGGACTACTGACAGAATCTGACATCGACACGCGCCATACTCGCGCCCGATATCGAGTAACAGAAACGAACGGGCAACCACATGGCATCGGATAATCTTTAGTGCCATAGCGACGGTTTTATTTTTCCCGGCAGGTGAATCCAGACTCGCTGTTAATGGAGTCTTAATATCCATCTCGTAGCCTTGCTCGCGATGAGCCAAGATGCCGCGATTTGCGTAAACTGCGCAGGGATTATGGTTACACTTAATGACATTCGTCATGTTTACTCTTTTTAACTTGCTGGGTTAAAGTGCTCGCTCGACCACCCCAGCGCAACTCGCTACACTCACCGCTGCTACGCGTTTGCTTATTGGACGATTTTTACCTTGGACACCTCTATGAAGAAAACAAAACTTTATCTGTTGGTTGGATTAATTTCCTTCGGCCCTCTTTCGGCCAGCGCCAACAGTTTGCTGGACATCTATGAGCTTGCACTCAAGAACGATGCACAATTGAAAGCAGACACAGCTGCATACGAGGCAGCTCAGGAATTGCGCAATTTGAATCGCGCGGGATT
>CAMPIG010000499.1 GCA_946886255.1 uncultured Cellvibrio sp.
CCATGCAGGGCTTGCACCAGCTCGCCCAGAATTTCAAATAGGTCGGTTTCTTGTTCTCTATAGATGAAAGTGTTCGCGGCTGCTGGTCTGGAAATTGTTTGAGCTTAATGTCCTGGTAAGGTTGATGCTGCGCTGCTGTTGCCATCGATAAAAACATAAGTACGCCGGCTACCCATTGACGGATGTACATAAAGACTCCACGTGATTTAGTTGAGTAATTTTTGGCTTTTTGCAATTCGCTGTTATCGCGCACTATAGCATTTCACCTGAGGGTATAGCGGCTGGAGCGCTTTACCCTACATTTGGCGATAACAGAAATAAAGGGGGGGTATTGGGGGGAGCCATCAGGCCCATGAAGATTCCAAGGGTCTATCGGCTGTGGTTAACGTCGATGAATCGCTAAACGGTGCAGGCTGATCAAACTTGTCAAACCATGCCAGAATACTGAGCTGCTCTTCCACCTTCGCATTGTAGAACGCGTACAAGGTGTCAAAGCTCGCCGAGCTACGGCACAAGCCTTGAATCCGGCTATTGAGCATTCGTAAATTCGACAAGACCTTTTTCTTCGCCGCTTTTACTTCGATAGCGTCCTTTCCAATCACTAACTTTGTCACGGTTCGTCCCAGAATTGAGTTAAAGCGAGCATATTAAAGCATAATGTTTTGAGCGCCAGTGGCAAAAATCGGTACTTTTTGTAGGATATCGCCTACAAAAAGCCTAAAACCCAACCACCCTCCTGGCACCCAAGCGCTTGAAAATCCGGGAATTGGTACCACCCGCTTTTATTTAATTTTCCTACCGTGACAGCTGAATTGCATTGCCCAACGCGGGTGCGCATCCACTTGGGCTGTAATACGGTGTAATTGATTTTTCCCAAACCAGCAATCCCAGAATAAATACCAAATAATCAATTACTAACTGATATGAAAAACCACCTCATGCGTGGTGGCATCGTAGTCAACTATAGGCTTAAATATTAATCTTGATGCCTATGACTGGCTGCTAGTTCAATAACGCACTGAGGGAAAGTGAAGGAATCATGACAGATAATAACGCGCGATCAGTAGCCCCACCCTTTGAAGGCTGGCGCCTATGCGGCCACTGCGAGGGCCATGGTACCTGTCATTCAGGAGCCGAAAACACCAGCTGCTTTGTCTGCACAAAATCAGCAGGCATCACCAATCAAGACGAAACATATCGCGGCTTACCCTGCTCAATCTGCCATGGTCATGGCTGCGGAGCACCCACTGAAGTAAAAACGAACCGACTTATGGGAGCATATGTAACCTTTGCATGCTCTGCTGGAGTGTTCATTATCATCCTTGTGTCCGGGTTTTTCTTTGCAGAACATCTGGACAAGATATTGACATTCGGAGGTACGGTAATAGGGAGCATTACTGGCTTTTACTTTGGCGGAAGAAAAACTTCCATTGAAACTCGCTAAAACAGCTTTCCATCATTCTTTCATTTATTAACTTGTAACAACCGATCAATTTTACTTTACAGGGAGATCAAGCTTTGCCCGAATGGATATTAGTCTCAACTATCGTAATTGCCCTAATTGGTGGATTCATTTTCATCGCATGGGGATTGGGTAGCTTACTCGAAGATATTTTTGAGATAAGTTCAATTTCTCAATTTTCAAAAGATTTTAAAGATACCGTCAAGCATTCACAGCCGACATGGGACGATATTAAAGAAATAGCCTCAACACGGCATCTCACACAGTCAAAAATACACTTCACAATAAGAAAATACTATCGCGAAATAATGGCAGGAAGAGACTCAGAATTAGAGGCTCATAAAACGTTGATCAAAAGCTACATCGACCAATACAGAAAAGATGAGCCCTTTGAAGGACTTCCGAATGAAGTTCGCATCCACTTAGAAAGGCTAAGAGACCAGATCAATGGCAATGACCACCTCCTTGAGCCATTAACTTCGCAAATAAAAGACCTGCTCACGGTCAATACCACAGAAAAGCGAAATCAAAAATATTTTACTATTGGGGGCTTCTTTGTAGGCTTAGCCGGTTTTGCCTTTGCTGTTTATACATATTATTCCACATCGAATATGGACACCTTAGGCAACACGAAACAAACGGAAGTGCCAGAAGCTGTCGTTAACATGAAAGACATACCGAATGCAGAATAACGACTACCTTATGAAACGCCTCCATCGAATTATGCTTTACTTGGAAAAGGATGGATTCGACTTCAAGCATTAAGAATTTATTAATGCATTTTGTCTACTGGAAAGCACCGGTCTTGGAGAATATGTTGAAGACCGGTATGGGTGGAGATTCCCCGCTATGCACTACACTAACCTCCAAAAGAAGGAAACATATCTAAGCGATTAGAGTCTGCAATGTGCCCAAAGCGGACGCTAATTGAGTAAACGGTCCCCGGTATTCCGACAAAAGCATCTACTGCGACGTCGAAGACATTGCGAGATGGGCGTACGTCGAAGAATTCAATGTCTGCGGCTGGTAGTGCATTGGCGCAAACTATGAAAAAGAAATAGGTGGATTGAACTTGAAGAAAATGCTCCCTCAAGAAGGTGAAAGCCAACAAATTGGTAAAAGAGCTGGAAGGGCATTTGTTGCCAAGCTGCCGGATAATTGGATCATAAAAGATCAAGATGGTGATACTGACTTCGGTATAGATTATCTGATTCAGCTGGAAAACGAAGATAGCTGTGTGGCCGCTAGTTTTTATCTACAGCTTAAAGGAACAACAACCCCTGCCTTTGTTGATAATGGAAAAGAAATATCCCATCAATTTGACTCCTCAACATTAAATCTATATCGAGAAAGTGAGCCGGCTGTAATGGTGGCGGTTGTTGACCTTTCCGCTGCTGACAAGCCAAGGAACTGTCCTGTTTACTACAAATGGCTCGATGAAGATTTCTTAGATTCAATAGCTGAAAGACGTGAAAAGAATTATCAGGTTAATGTCAGAGTGCCAGTTGCCAATGTACTTGATAAAAGCTTAGATGTACTTCCATATTATCGGAGGCGTCTTTGCTAGTGCTAAAAGCGCGGAGAAAATTCGCTATGCACTCATCATAACCATAGAAGCACCAAAACATTTAGAGCTGTATAGCGATATTTTAAAATCTTATGTGAATACATTGGTTCCAATGCAGCCTCAAATCGCAATACCTATTCGCATTAAATAAGGCATAAGTTTTTTAAAGGGAAAGGAATTATATGAGTGATAATACTACTAATTTTAAAAAGTTGGCTTTAACAGGTTGGCGACAATTTGAGGATGTCGATATAGATATTCATCCGAGGCTAACAATTATTACCGGGGCAAATGGAGCTGGAAAAAGTTCAATTATTAGAATCTTTTCTAGGCATTTCGGATTTGATAGGCCATATCTAAATAC
>CAMPIG010000500.1 GCA_946886255.1 uncultured Cellvibrio sp.
CTGTTGGCACTGGAGTAGTAGGGAATGACTTTGATTGGATGACGTTGCGCGCGGGGCATCAACAGCGCAACGTGCAACGCTCCGTCGGAATCGTCAAAGCGCCAGCTGACGCGATGACCGGGATAGGTTTTGTTGCGACTGAGTGCCACACCACCCAAACGCGCGCGCTGCAACAGATCGTGACGTGCTTCAACCCGGTCACTCCACCAATGACCTTCCGTATTGAAATACATGGATTGGGATTTTTGACGAATTGCGTCGGCGTAAAGTTGCTCGAGGTAGGTTTTATCGCCCGTGGTTTCCCACGCAACAAAATTTTCGAAGTCCTTATCCGGTGCTGCATTGTCGGTGAGCGCTTTACCCCAGGTATCGCGTTTGCCCAGCTCGTCAATAAAATTATCATTCAGGCGCGACAGAGCGCCGATGCCGCTACGCGCGATCCGGTAATCCAGCACCTTCAAATATTTTTCGTCGCCGGTCCAATGCCAGGCGGTCCAGAATATATTTGGCACATCGCCGGAGCCTGAGCCGCGCATCATTTCACCGCCGCGAGTTTCACCGGTGCGCCAATTGATTTCGTTGGGCAAGACCCATTGACCTTTTTCGTCAGTGTAGGCATAAGCCATATAACCATCGGCCGTTTCGGTAATTAATTGTCGGCTGCGCGAGCTCCCGTTAAATTCGCCGAGCATAACGGCAGGGTGCAGGATCGGAAACGAATAGGGTTTTTGCCATTCCCAGTTGCCATCGCGGTAAATTTTTTTACCGCTGAACCAGTTGCTGGAAAACAAACGGTTCCCTTGCGGGTTAACAGTGATGATGTTGTAGAGCGCGTTCACCGTTTCCATCAAGCGTTCTGTTGCGAGTGGATCGCCCCAGTTTAATAACAACAACGCGCTGTTGGTGTTGATGCCTTCTTCATACGCATGCAGTTCATCCGTCTCAATCGTGCTTAGCCCGTTGGTGAACATGCCGTTGCTGTAAGCTGCATCGGCCAAGGCGGTGATGGACGCATTGATTTTATCCGGATCAACGCCCATCAATGCGAGGCCGGGCCATTGCTGAACCATGTCCGAGTCATCGGAGATACCACCACCGAAATCACCGAAGGCTACCTGCCGCTCATCAATCCACCAGTTGACGTGTTGACGAACTAATTTCAATTCTTCTAATTGGCGAAATGCCCACAACGGCGTATCCGCGGGCGCGGATGGTTGCTCAAAAGGAATTTTAGTTTGACTGCGATAGCTCATGTAATGCCAGTAAAGCCGACCCAGCTTGTGCTCCGGATCGACGCGCAACAGGTCGCTGATGTCGCGATGAACGCGGCGATACAATTGTTGACGCTGCGAGGTGGTGTGCTCCTCCACCAGAAAGCCCCAGTTGTCGCGCACCTGGTTGAACCGGTCAGCTGTGTGTTCTATCAGCGCCTCTGCACGCGGTTTAAAAACCAGACGCACCTCTGTACCGTCCAGCGATGTGCTATTAAATTCCGCTGAAGCCGATGCAATGGTGAGATATAAACTGTCATCAGTGAGGAGGCGGTCACGTATATCCAGCCATAAAGTGCGCGCCTGATTCGGTTTGATCGACACCGATACATCGATAAGATCCCGTGCCGGCCAGATAGGATCTTTGATTCGAATGTTGAGCGGAATAAAACCTTTGTGCGTAGATTTGATATCGAGCGCAGGAAGATCAATCGCGATACCGTCCAGTCCGTCGTACATATTTTCCCAACCGTAAGCCCAACTGCGCGTGACCGCTTTGCCTGCGGGTGGATGACCGACACTGGACGGAATCAGTACATGCACCAGGGGTTGGAATTTTTGGGCGTCAGGTAAGTTACGTGTGCGCACTGACGCACCACGCGGCACCGCTGTTACGGTCGCGCGTTCATCAGCGAGAAAACGTCCGGCAATAAAATTGCGTAACCCGGCAAGATTATCAAAATCCGCCGCAACATCGGCACGGATGGTGTAGTGCAGTTTCACCGAACCTTCTGGCTCGGGTTTATCGCTGACATGGTAAGCCCAGATTTCCTGAATCGGCGTTTCCTGTTCGCTGTTGCTAAAACGTAACTCTCCACCGCTAATGTCTTTGATGTCGTAAACACTGCGCACTACACCTTCAGTTCTCTTTAATACACGTTTGAAATTTTTATTTTTATTGTCACGATATTGCAGTTCACCAAAAGCCGCGCCGCGAATTTCGATGCGATTAACCGCCTCAGTAGGCAATGTCAGATCAAGATTTTTGCCGCCTTCAACATAGGTGTTCCAATCCGGCAACTGAAAATAATCATCGCGCCCCGGCAGACGTGAACGGTTATACACACCGGGCCATGTGGTTTCAGCGATACCGTCTGTGCCTTTCCACATCCACTGCTTTAAATCGCGCGTATCAGCAAATTCTATTTTTCGAATACTGGTGGTAGGGGATTTCAGTAGCGGTGGTGGATGGCTTCCCTCCCAACCATGTCGAAATAACCAGGTATCCTGTGCAGTAAAGGATTCGGCGGTGTGAGCTTCGCGGTTTTGTGCAAGCTCACTAACACCTGCAGCATCCAGCATACGATCATAGATACGCAACTCAGCAATATCACTGCCGCGCAAAAAGTTGTACCGGCTTTGCACTTGATGCGGCGACAGCACCCGCCCCGCCAAACCGAACTGATCCAGCCCGCTATCAAAATCAGCACTGCCAAAGCGTGTATCAATATTTTTTCGCGCGGCTTCTCGACCGTTCACATACAACACCACGCCGCGCGTTTCATCCCAAGAGAAGGTGAGGTGTAACCACTTATCCGGTGCTGGTGGCTCGGGTAATTCGTAAGAGACACGCGTGCGCGCAAGATTCGCATCGGTGACAAACGCATCGAAGCCTTCACCATTCCAGTCAATTCGCAGCCAGGCCATATCCCAACTGCTGTGGTCGGCGTAGCCAACGCGAAAAATCACAAAGGGTGCTTCGGTAACGGGATAGCGTGACCGCCAGAAAAAGGAAAGTGTGCCGCGCTGAGCGTAAATATTACCCGACGCATTCCAGCTGAGCACGCCATCATCGGCCCACTCGATAGCCCATCCGGGGCTACCGTTTTCATCGGGGATACCGGTGTGTGTGCGTTTGATGTTGTCCCGAAAATTAGGTTGTGCTTCTCCGGCGGCGATGTCAGCCGTGAGATTTTCTTTTGCGCTGACGTAAAAGAGTAATTGGGGTTTGTTGGTGTCGGCGATTGCAGCGTTGAAGAACAATATTGCAAACGCGCAAAGTATGCAGGTTGCACAATGGCTGGATGCATTGAGTGTGTTTCTTAATTTATTCATCAGATGACATCTCATTTGATTATTTTTCTTTCCCTGAAATTCAGTGAGCGGTTTTACAT
>CAMPIG010000501.1 GCA_946886255.1 uncultured Cellvibrio sp.
CGTTATGGCACTCACCCTGTTCTTCCCGTTCGCCGTCAGCGCCGCGGTTCCCGCGAATATACCCAAGGCGCGTATTGCGGTGCTTGGCGGTACTTTTTAAAAAGGATCACGAATGATGAACTCTCTGCGTTACTCCGTTGCCGTACTATCGATGGTCTTGTTGTCCTTCCTGTTGTTAGGCGGTTGTGCGCCGCAACAGGCACAAGAGGCAGCGCCCATTCCGGTGAAATTTGTGGTCGTCACCATGTTCGAAATTGGTGCAGACGAAGGCGATAAAGCCGGTGAGTTTCAGTTGTGGAAAGAACGGCAAAAGCTGACCAAAAAATTTCCGTTTCCCAACTCCTTTCATGACATTTATATGAATGAGGAAACGTGTGTGCTGGCCATTGTCACAGGTATCGGTACCGCCTATTCAACCTCGGCCACCATGGCGCTGGGGATGGACCCGCGTTTTGATTTATCCAAAGCTTATTGGTTGGTGGCAGGTATTGCCGGCATAGACCCGGAAGATGCATCCATCGGTTCAGCGGCCTGGGCAGAATATTTGGTGGATGGCGATCTCGCGCACGAAATCGATGCACGCGAAATTCCCGAGGGTTGGGAGACTGGCTATTTTCCTCGTCATACGAAAAAACCTTATGACCCGAACAAACCGGAACCCACCGGTGAGATGCTGCGTTTGAATCCGGAATTAACCGAGTGGGCGTACCAGTTAACCAAAGACATTACCTTGCCGGATTTACCAGGCCTTGCGGATACGCGTGCGCTTTACACTGAACATCCCAACGCGCAAAAGCCGCCATTTGTATTAAAGGGTGACCAGTTGGCTGCGATGACCTTTTGGCACGGCGCCATCATGAATGACTGGGCCAACAAGTGGGTGGATTACTGGAGCGAAGGCAAGGGTGAGTTTGTCACCTCGGCCATGGAAGATACGGGTACCTTTTTATCGCTCAGCTTTTTGCACAATATCGGCAAGGTGGATAAAAATCGCGTGATGGTATTGCGCACTGGCAGCAACTACACCATGCCGCCACCGGGCGTCACCGCCGCTGAAAGTTTGCTGGCGGAAAATGAAGGTTACGCCGGGCTCGATGCCTCGCTCGAATCCGCCTATATTGTAGGAACAGCGGTGTTGGACAAGATCCTCGGCAACTGGGATGTTTACAAAGACAAGGTTCCTGTTCCAGCGGACCTGTAAGGTTCCTATGCCGGCAGACCTGCACTAACCGTTTATCCGTCGGCGCCACTGGCGTCGACCTGATGTAAAAATGTGGGCTATGCATCGGGCATGGCCCCTTGGCAGGAAACGTTTTGATGTCGTTTGATCAGCGGGTCTATGCGTGGCGCGGTCACTTTCCCGCGCCCACCCTGGCGACCGGCAGCCTGGCAGGGCTGCGGCTCGGCGTTAAGGATCTATTTCATATTGCCGGTCTGCCCACCGGCGCGGGCAATCCGGACTGGCTCGCCAGCCATCCACTGCCGCAACAGACTTCACCCATTGTGTTTGAGCTTTTGCAAGCCGGTGCGGAGCTGGCTGGCAAGACGCAGACGGACGAACTGGCCTACAGCCTCAACGGGCTGAATATCCACTACGGGGCGCCTCTCAATCCCCAATGCCCTGATCGTCTGCCGGGTGGTTCCAGCAGCGGCTCGGCCGTGGCCGTGGCCGCCGGGGACATTGATATCGGCCTGGGTACCGATACTGGCGGCTCCATTCGTGTGCCGGCCAGTTACAACGGATTATTCGGTATTCGCACCACCCACGGTTTATTGAGCCGGGAACACATGGTGTCTCTGGCCCCGCTGTTCGATACCGTCGGCTGGATGACAGCCGATGGCACCTTGCTGGAAGCCGTAGGCAAGGTACTGCTGCCGGAAGATCTGCCGCAGTGGACCGCAGGCCCCTTGCGGGTGGGCGTAATCGAGCCGGAGATTCAGGGTTTAACCCTGTGGACCGAGGATCACGAAGCCTGGCTGACCCACCAGATGGGCCTTAATGTATTCAAACGCCTGAGCCTGTCCGTCGACTGGCTGGCACGGGCCAGCCAATGCTTTCGCACCTTGCAAGGTTGCGCTATCTGGCAGACCCACGGCCAGTGGATCAGTGAACGCCAACCGCATTTTGCGCCGGACATCCGTGCGCGCTTTGACTGGTGCAGCCAGTTAACCCCAGCCCAGGAGCGCGAAGCGCAGATTGAACGCCTCGCACTACAGGTAGAGATCCAGGATTGGTTTGAAGGTATCGACTTATTGTTGTTGCCAACCACACCCGGCCCAGCGCCGCTGCTAGGGGTCGATGCCGCCTGGATGGATAACTACCGTAGTCAATTGATGGGCCTCACCGCACCTGCTGGTCTGGCCGGTTTGCCGCAGGTCCATCTACCGGTACTCAGTGTGGCGGGGGCGCCGGCAGGCGTCTCTTTATTGGGGCGGGCCGGTTTTGACCGAGCCTTGCTGGAGCTGGCAGCCCATCTGGATCGGGCGGCCTCGTTGCGAATTGCACAGGTGATGCTATGACAGCTATCGGATTTTCCGCACCGCATTATCAAGCGTCTGAAATAGGGTTGGCAGTACTGCGTGAAGGTGGCAGTGCGATCGATGCCATGGTTGCGGCGGCGGCGGCGATCAGCGTCCTGTATCCTCACATGAACAGCCTGGCTGGCGATGGTTTCTGGCTGATTCATAAACCCGGCGAAGCGCCGCGCGCCATTGATGCGTGCGGCCCGGCGGCGGGGCTGGCGAGTATCGAGTGGTACAAGTATCAAAAGCAAACGACGATACCGGGGCGCGGCCCGCTGGCCGCCCTGACCGTTGGTGGCACCCTGAGCGGATGGCAGCGAGCGCGGGATATTGCCGCAGAGACCCAGGCGAGTATGCCTTTACCTGAATTGCTGGCGCCGGCCATCAGCCTGGCGAAGCAGGGCATTCGCGTTACCGACAGCCTGGCTGCTGCGAGTCACAAGGTGATGATGGAGATGGCTCGGTTGGAGGAGTTTCAGCGAGTATTTGCCCCGGGCAACCAGTTATTGGAAACCGGGCAGATGTTTACCAACCCGGACCTGGCCAACTTCATGGATCAATTGGCTCACGCCGGCCTGGACGATTTTTATCGCGGCGCACTGGCTAACGACATCGCCCGCGCCCTGACTCCCGCTGGGAGTCCGTTGCGGCTGGACGATTTGCAAGCCTATCGCGCACAGGAAGTGGCGCCCCTGTCGGTTGCAACCCGTCTCGGTCAGTGCTTTAACTTACCTGCACCGACCCAAGGTGTGGCTTCACTGCTGATCCTGGCCATCTACGACCGGCTGTTTCAGCCGGGCTGGGATGAATCGGTGCGGGTCCATGCGCTTATCGAGGCCACCAAGCAGGCATTTCTGGT
>CAMPIG010000502.1 GCA_946886255.1 uncultured Cellvibrio sp.
CAACAGCGCCGCCGCGCCTGACGGGATACCTGTGCCGCTTTTTCTACCAAATTTTGATTTGCAGCACCTCAATACGCTGGGCGTTCCGGTGAAGGCGCGGTACTACGTCAGTGTTACAGATGAAGAAGAATTACGTGAAGCTCTGCGCTATGCCAGCAGCGAAAAACTGCCCCTGTTTATACTCGGCGGTGGCAGCAATATTGTGTTGTGCGATGACCTTCCCGGGCTGGTTGTTCATGTCCGCCTGCTAGGCAAAACCTTGGTGGCGGAAGACAATGAATTTGTTTGGTTGCGCGTAGCCGCCGGCGAAAATTGGCATGAATTGGTGGAATACTGCCTGGATTTTCATTATTGGGGTTTGGAGAATTTATCGTTGATTCCCGGCAGTGTCGGCGCAGCGCCGATTCAGAATATCGGCGCCTATGGTGTCGAACTGAAAGATGTCTTTGAAGAATTAACAGCAATTGATATTCGCTCCAACCTGCCGGTAACCTTTACGAAGGATTCCTGCGAATTCGGTTATCGCGACAGTATCTTTAAAGGTCGATTGCGCGATCAATATCTTATAACGGCTGTGACCTTCAAGTTGCGCAAGCAACCGCATCTGGTATTGTCCTATCCCGCGTTGTGCGACGCTTTGGCTGCACATACATTGGAGTCAATTACGCCGCAGCAAGTCAGTCAGATAATCTGTGAGATCCGTCGTAGCAAGTTACCTGATCCGGCGCAGATACCCAATGTAGGAAGTTTTTTTAAAAATCCTGTTATTCCCGCAACGCAATATGAATCGCTGCGTGTGAACCACCCACAACTGGTGGCCTATCCAGTGGATGACCAACAGGTGAAATTGGCGGCAGCCTGGCTTATTGATAACGCCGGTTGGCGCGGTCAGGTATGTGGGCCAGTAGCGGTACATGGGCAGCAGGCATTGGTGTTAACCAACCCCGGTCATGCAAAAGGGCATGAAGTGGTGGCCCTGGCGGAAAGAATTCAACTATCGGTGTTTGAAAAATACGGTGTAGCGCTGGAACCGGAGCCGCGTTTTTATCCCTGATGTTAACGTGCACATGCAATGAAAATCATTGCCACCCCAACACCCAATAATAAAAATTCATTGCGTGCGCTATATCGAGAAGCGCCTAATAGCTTATGACTTCAGTTCAACAAACATCATTATTTGATTCCGCGCCCCGGGAACAACTGCTATCGCTTGATGGCGATGTTTGCCTGTTTACGCAATGGTTACCCGCGACACTGGCTGACGCTTACTTCCGTGAGCTGCTGGAAACCCTTGCATGGCAGCAGTCACGTATTCACATCCACGGTCAAGAGCATGCCATTCCACGGCTTAACGCCTGGTATGGAGATCCCGGATGTCGTTATGGTTATTCCGGTACCCGGTTTGAGCCATTGGCCTGGACGGAAACGCTGACCCATATTCGGGAAAGACTGACCGCAACGCTGGATGTCACCTTTAACAGTATGCTCGCCAATCGCTATCGCGATGGACGGGACAGCGTAGCCTGGCACAGTGATGATGAGCCGGAACTGGGGCGCAACCCGGTGATAGCCTCGGTCAGCTTGGGGGCGGCGCGACGCTTTACCCTCAAGCACAAGTCGCGCAGAGATATCCGCCCCCTGGCGGTGGACTTAACCCATGGTTCTCTATTAGTGATGAGCGGGCCGACCCAACATCATTGGTTACACCAGGTTGCGAAAACAACCCGGATTGTTGGTGAACGAATTAACTTAACTTTTCGATATATTTATCAATAAGTTGCCACTGGTTTTTCATCTGAAATATTCAATATGCACCCCGGTAATTTCGGCAGGGCGCATGGGATAGTGCTACTTTATTGACAGGTAGTGGCGCTTTGCGATGGCAGACTCTACAATCTGCCGCAAGCTGTCTTTACGTTTAATAACAAAGGTGTAACTCCGGTTCGACCGGATTGGGGGTTTGGTTTGACAAAGATACTTGTTGTCGATGATCACGATTTAGTGCGGATGGGAATTGTGCGCATGCTGGCAGACGTGAATGGATATCAAGTAGTCGGAGAGGCCAAAAGTGGGGAAGAGGCAGTTGCCAAAGCGCGGACATTAGTGCCGGACGTGGTATTGATGGACGTTAAGATGCCCGGCATGGGCGGTCTGGAAGCAACGAAAAAGTTATTGGCGATTAACCCCGGTATGAAGATCATTGCCGTCACCGCCTGTGATGACAATCTTTATCCGACACGCCTGATGCAGGCGGGAGCTGTGGGTTATGTCACCAAGGGCGCTGAATTTACCGAGATAACCGACGCCATCAACAAGGTGATTCGCGGTGATCTTTACATGAGCAACAGCATAGCCCAGCAACTGGCGCTCAAAAATTTCAGCGGCAACAACAGCCAGGAATCGCCCTTCGAAAAACTGTCCCAACGCGAACTGCAAACGGCGATGCTCATTGCCAATGGTCAGAAAGTAAATGATATTGCGACTACCTTTTGTGTCAGTCCCAAAACCGTTAACAGCTATCGTTATCGGATCTTTGAGAAACTGAATATCAACAGCGATGTCGAATTGACGCTTCTGGCGGTCAAGCACAACTTTCTCGATCCTGAAGCCGTGGTGTAATCGACCGATTCTATTGTCTGGTGGGCAATCGCAACATTGCCCACGTTAATTATTTGTCTCCAAAAACTGCATGGTTACTGACAGCAATAACGCAGCGCCCGCTGAAACCTTTGATTCCGCTCGCTTCCTCGCCAACGTCACCCAACAGCCCGGTATTTACCAGATGTTTGGTGAAGATGGGGCTATCCTGTACGTCGGTAAAGCCAAGAATCTTAAGGCACGCCTGGCCAGCTACTTCCGCAAATCCGGTTTGAGTGTGAAAACCCTCGCGCTGGTGGCGAAGATTCGTCATATCGAAGTTACTGTGACGGCCAGTGAAACCGAAGCGCTGATTCTCGAACAAAACCTCATCAAGTCTAATCGACCGCCGTATAACATCCTGCTGCGAGACGATAAATCCTATCCCTATATTTTTATCTCCAGCGGCGAAGACTTTCCGCGTATTAGTTTTCATCGCGGCGCCAAGAAAAAACGCGGTGAATATTTTGGGCCCTATCCCAACGTGGGTGCCGTGCGTGACAGCCTGAATTTTCTGCAAAAAACCTTTCGCGTGCGCCAGTGCGAAGACAGTGTTTATAGAAATCGCTCACGACCGTGTCTTCAATATCAAATCAAACGTTGTACTGCTCCCTGTGTAGACTTCATCAACCCCGACGAATACGCTAACGATTTACGTCACACGCGCATGTTTCTCACGGGCAACAGCGATAAGCTGATGCGCGAATTGGCGGATCAAATGGACGCGGCG
>CAMPIG010000503.1 GCA_946886255.1 uncultured Cellvibrio sp.
ATACGAAACTTGCCACCAAAATGTACCGCCGGTTTAGCACGCCAGTTGGTGAGTTGGTGTAACCGCGACCCGCGCCCGCCAGCGAGGATGATTGCGAGGGTTTCGCGTGTGAGGCGACTTACAAAACGGCCAGAAGTCTGGTGAATACTCATTAAAGCTCCCTTACTGTTGAATCGAAAATTTCTTTCAAAAGATTCCAACTGACCAACAGAACCTATACCAATAAATCAGCAAGATTCTAAATTGCTGCGAGGCATCGTCACAGTATGTGGAGCAATATCAATGCCAAGGCTGGAATTCAATGTTAAGCCTGAAGAACTACGAACCGATTGATTTATATCAACCGAATTTTTAAACGCGTTATACGTTAGATCCCGAACTGTCGATTAACTAGTGTAGCTACAAGAATGGCACCGAACCTGCTATAGCCAAGTTGTGATGAAAATATTGGCGCACTAATCAATGTAACGAAACTGATAGCCAAACGGTGTACCTTTTTATTGATGTTTCATTGGTGTTCATTCGCGTGTTTCATCAATGTGTGAATCAGCTTATCGCAGAGATGCGGTCGTATGTTTCAATTTTTTATCGTCCAGTAGATAAAATGCGTTCAGCAAAAAACGCATAATTCCGTTACAGTAACGCTTAATAAGTGAATTTTTTATGACAACAGGAATACCCTCAATGGTGAATTTGCAACAAGGACAACCTATTACGGACGCGATGTTACGCATCATTAACGCCAGTCACCACGATCCATTTGAAGTTCTTGGCAAACATAAGGCAACACAGCCTACCCGTTATGCGACCGATAACTCTGTGGCGTTCGATACCTGCGTGCGCTGCTTTTTACCAGGTGCACGATCCGCAAATTTGCTGCTCCAGAATAAACCGGTAGCAATGAAACGTGTTGAGGGTACTGATTTTTTTGAATGGTACGGTGCGGAAACCAACATAGCTTCCCACTACCAGGTTGAGTGGCGCGACAGGTATGATCAACTGCGCCGGGAGTACGATCCGTACTGCTTTGCACCACAAGTGAGCGATTTCGATCTGCACCTGTTTGGAGAGGGTCAAAATTGGAGCATCTACAACAAGCTCGGTGCGCACTTGCACCAGGTTGATGGTATCAGCGGCGTTTTGTTTGCGACCTGGGCACCAAACGCCGAGCGCGTCAGCCTAGTGGGTGATTTCAATGCATGGGACGGCCGTCAGCATCCCATGCGAGTGCGCGGCGGCAGTGGTATCTGGGAGTTATTTATTCCGGGGCTTAGCGGCGGCGATCTCTATAAATTCGAGATACGTAATCGGGCATCTGGCAAAGTCTTTTTAAAAACTGATCCCTATGGGCAAATGTTTGAACATCGCCCCAAAACTTCTTCCATTGTTGTGCCGCCCTCACAATATCAATGGCAAGACAACCAGTGGCTGGAGCAGCGCGCACAATGGAACTGGCAACATGCGCCGCTTTCGGTATACGAAGTTCATCTCGGTTCATGGCGGCGTGGCGCCAATGGCGAATTCCTCAACTATCGCGACCTGGCTCATCAATTGGTGGATTACGTTAAACCGCTGGGCTTCACCCATATTGAAGTACTGCCGCTGACTGAACACCCGCTCGATGATTCCTGGGGCTACCAGACCACCGGCTACTACGCACCCACCAGCCGTTTTGGTACACCGGATGACTTCCGTTATTTTGTCGATCATCTGCATCGCCATGGCCTGGGCCTGATTCTCGATTGGGTACCGGCGCATTTTCCGAAAGACGGCCATGCCCTCGCCCAGTTTGACGGCACTGCACTTTATGAACATGCCGACCCGCGCATGGGCGAACACCCTGATTGGGGTACGCTGATTTACAACTTTAGCCGCAACGAAGTGCGCAACTTCTTGCTCGCCAATGCATTGTATTGGATGAAAGAATTCCATATCGATGGCTTGCGCGTCGATGCCGTGGCGGCCATGTTGCATCTGGATTATTCGCGCAAAGATGGCGAATGGATTCCCAACAAATATGGCGGCAACGAAAACCTGGAAGCCATGAGCTTTTTAAGCGAGCTTAATGTGTTGTGTCACGGCCAGCATCCCGGTGCGATTGTAATTGCAGAAGAATCCACGGCCTGGCCGCAAGTCACACGACCGACTTGGGTGGGCGGCCTTGGCTTCTCCATGAAATGGAATATGGGTTGGATGCACGACACGCTGGAGTATATGACCAAGGACCCGATCTTCCGCAAATACCATCACGACCAATTAACTTTCGGCATGATGTATGCCTTTACCGAAAACTTTTTGCTGCCGTTTTCTCACGATGAGGTCGTCCACGGTAAAGGCAGCATGATTACCAAAATGCCAGGCGACGATTGGCAGAAATTCGCTAACCTGCGTTTGCTCTATACCTATTTATACACTTACCCCGGCAGCAAATTATTATTTATGGGCTGCGAGTTCGGGCAGTGGAGCGAGTGGGCGCATTGGAAACAATTGGATTGGCATTTATCCGGTGAACATTTTCATCAAGGGTTACAGAATCTGGTGAAGGATCTCAATCACCTTTATACCGCGTCTCCGTCGCTGTATGAACGCAGTTTCCAGCACGACGGTTTTGAGTGGATTGATTGTCATGACAGCGAACAATCAGTTATCAGTTATATTCGTAAGGGTGGCGATGAGATGACTGTGGTAGTGCTTAATTTTACACCGTCACCGCGCGACAATTATCGTATTGGTGTGCCGATTGCGGGTGGTTATCGTGAGTTGGTGAATTCGGATTCGGCGTTTTATGCGGGGAGTAATGTGGGGAATGGGAGTCCGGTTTATACGTCACCCATACCTTGGATGGGGCAGCAGCAGTCGATTGAGATCAGGCTGCCGCCGTTGGGGGCGTTGGTGTTGCGGGTGGAGTCTTGATCGCACGTTGGAATCCGCTAACGCCAAACTTGCATTGCAGTCACGTCAATTTATTAGACATTATCAAGTTGCATTTTCTTGGGAAAATATCTAAACGATGAGCAATATTTTATTTGCCACTAGCGAAGTCTATCCATTAATTAAAACCGGTGGCCTTGCCGATGTGGCTGCGAGCTTGCCGCGTGCGTTGATGAAGTTGAAATATAACGTGCGGATTGTGTTGCCGGGTTATGCGTCGGTTATGAAAGCGGCAGCTGGTGATGTGAAAAAAGTGACGGTGCTTGATGTTGATGGAGAGACTGTAACGCTGTGGAAAACGTTGTTGCCCGGTACGCGGGTGTTGGTGTGGTTGGTTGATGTGCCGGCGTTTTCTGAGCGGGATGGGAATCCTTATTGCGGTCCGGATGGTTTTGATTGGCCGGACAATGCGCAGCGTTTTTTGTTGTTTGC
>CAMPIG010000504.1 GCA_946886255.1 uncultured Cellvibrio sp.
CCTTATGTTAATCAATCACACCCGCGGACGCGGCGTGAACAACCACCGCCAATTCGTTGCTTTTACTGGCATCCGCTACCAGCCGCTTAAATCATTGTTGCGTGTCATCGTCTATCTGTTGGTAATCTGCTGGTGGTTGCCGGCTCATGCGTCGTCAGCTCAAGAAACCGCAGCAGTGATAGCTTTGGATAACGACTATCAACGCATCAGTACCCGCGCGTTTCAGGAATTGGCAAATAAGAATCCAACGTTAGTTCTCGATAAAAAAAATATCGCAGTATTGATGCGTCAAACTTCGCGCGCAGATGAGGCGGGCAACAGCACACAGGTTATTCTCTTGATTGCAGCCAATATGCCGTTGGTCCAACATAATATCAGCGATAAATCGGTCGCCACTCTGGGTCGCTTGCTTTTCAAACACCAGGCAACGGGATTGGCAACAGATCTGTTGGCGTTGGCAGCGCGTAGTGGTGATGAATACGCCGAAGCACGACTCAAATTTGAGTACGCACGCTATCTGGCATCCCTGCAACAATGGCAAGACGCCTACACTGAATTGAAAACTATCGACATTAACAATGCCTTATCGCAAAAGGAGGCTGACGAAGCCCAGATCATTCTGGGGGCTGCCTTGCAACATCAGAAAAAACACCGTAAAGCGGTGGAATATTTCTCACGGCTAAAGCCGGAATCCGAACAGTACCGTATCGCCCAACTTAACACGGCAGTGGCCTACATCCGTCAGGATTGGTGGACGGATGCACACATTGCAATAAAAGATGCGCTTACAGTGGGGCCATCGCAAGATGAAATGGCGAATCGTTTATACACGCTGCTGGGATTTTCTCAAGTACAGCACGGGTTTTATCGCGATGCACGAGAAAGCTTTCGCCATGTTCATTTAAAAAGTCGTTATGCAAATCGTGCACTGTTGGGATTAGGTGTAGCCGCATTGCATCAGGAAGACTTTATCGGCGCACTTAACGCATTCAATCATTTAAAAAAGAAAGATGAGCACGATATCTCTGTAGCTGAATCTTATCTGTTGAGCGCATTCTCCCTGGTGCAGCTCAAACAAAATAAAACGGCATCTGCCAGTTATACCGAAGCCATTACCTACTATGAACAACAAGTGAATTTGTACACCACCTTGTCCAGAAATTTAGCGGCTCCAGAACAACTCTCGCCGGAACAGCGGGATGTTTTGCAGGCAGAATTGCGCGGTCATCCAACATTACAAGCGCTAAATACCAGACGGCAACTACTCAGCTCTTTGCAAACGCAGCCGCTGTCAACCAACACAGCAAAAGCTGTTGATACTTTGGCCATTCGGCTGAATCAAACTTACCTTGAACAAGTGCGTGCACTACTCGACAAAAAACGCACCGTTATTGACAGCTACCTCAGCCAATCACGCTTTGGTTTGGCCCGACTATTTGATACCCAATGATGCGCATTACTACTTATTTTTTACTCTTGCTACCCGGATTGTTTATGTTGCATGCGTGCAGCACGCAGCAACCGGAGGAAACGCTACGCCTGTTGGATGTGCAGGACGAAAACGTCGAACAGAGTGAAGTGTTTGTTAAACCGAAAAGCGAAGAGGAAATCAAGGAAGCTTATTACAATTACATCAAATCCGCGCCGGCTGATGACAAGTCGCGACTCTCTGCAATCAATCGCTTGGCAGAGTTGGAGATGAAACGTATCAACGACCTGGTAAAAAACACTCAGGATCAGGCGGACATCGAAGACCGTATTTACCGGGAGTCCTTGGAGAAAACACTGAGCCTGCTGGAAACCTCGTTGCGTGAATATCCCGATGCCAAAGGTAACGATAAAACCCTGTACCAGCTCGCTCGCACCCATGATCAGCTTGGCCATCACGAAGAGTCCCTTGCGGCACTTGAGCGATTGTGTGCGACCTACCCCGCTTCGCCCTATTACGCCGAAGCGCAATTTCGCATAGGCGAGAATGCTTTTATTCAGGCTGATTACATCACCGCTGAAGATGCCTACACAGAAGCAATCTTTACTTCTGTAGGTGATGTCTTTTATGAGCGTTCGTTGTTCAAACGAGGCTGGACACGTTATAAGCAAGCGCTCTATCTTGATGCGGCGGACGATTACCTGGCGGCACTTAAACATCACCAATTTGGTGATGTCGATACGCTTTCCAGCAGCGAAAAAGATCAGTTTGATGAATACTTTCGCGCTATAGGTTTGACTTTTGCCAATCTCGATAGCACCGAGATTCTACAAGATTATTTTTCGGACGAAGCTGACTTTCAGTACCTCTATCATACCTACAAAGTCATCAGCGATATTTATCTGAAACAGGAACGTTACTCTGACGCAGCAAAAACCTTGCAGGAATTTATTGCTGCCAACTCCAATTCACCCAAGGTTCCACTCGCCTACTTGCAACAGATTGAAATCTGGAAGCTCGGTAAATTCAAAGCACGCTTTCAGGAAACCATGGAGATTGTCTACAACCGTTTCCAACCCGACAGCACCTACTGGCAAAACGCGAGCAATGTAGCTGAGCAAAAACGCATTGCCGATTCGCTACGCAACTATATATTACAGGTCGCGGCCTGGCACCAGGAGGATTATCAGCAATCCAAACAACCGGCGGCCTTTGCCCAGGCGAATACCTGGTATCAACGCTATCTGCAACATTACACGGCCTATGCTCAACAAGATAAGGTCTACACGCTGTATGCTGAATTACTCGCTGCAGAAAACCGACACCAGGACGCCATCCACTACTTTGCTCTGGCCGCTTATGATGGGGATATCGTGCTGAATAAAGAAGCAGCATATGCGACCATCGTCCTGTCCGATAAATTGTACGAAGCGGACAAATATAATCCGATATGGCTGGACAAGCATATTCAATATGCATTGACCTCGGCGCAGCTTTACCAAACCGAACCGCGTTATCAACAAGTTGCTCTGCACGCGGCGGAATTGGCTTTTAATCACCAGCGTTATACCGAAGCTATTACGTTAGCTAACACGCTGCCCGACAGTGCCCCAGAAACCACTCTATACGATGCCAATCTGTTGAAAGGCCTCGCCTATCTAAAATTAGCACAGCACAAAGAAGCAGAAAACATCTTCTCCGACTTGCTAGAACAGCCACTTGACCGGGAGCAACAACGACGCATCAGCGATAACCTGGCATTAGCGATTTACCAACAGGCAGAATTGAATATCAAAGAAAATCGTTTGGTCGACGGCATCCAGGATTACGCGCGCGTAGCTCAACGTGTTCCTGCATCAGAGATAGCACCGACATCACTCTACGAAGCGATTGCGTTATCAATGAAACATGAACAATGGCAGGAAGCCATTGG
>CAMPIG010000505.1 GCA_946886255.1 uncultured Cellvibrio sp.
CTGACAACAGACTTGCCGATTTCAACGGTGAGTTATCGCTGCGGGTTTAATAATATTTCCAACTTCAATCGGCGGTTTTTGCAGTTGAAACGGTTTACGCCCAGGGAATTTAAGCGGAATTATCATCAGGGTTAATCGGCGATACACATCGCCGATTTTTTTCAATGTGGATGGTCGTAGCGTGCTTTCAAAGCTTCATACAACTCATCCTTAAAACTCAATTTCCCTGCATCCAGACTCTGTACCACTTCGACCAAATGCTCGTTATCTTCACGCCCGTCATACCAGTGTTTGCGGTAGCTGCCGTCTTTATAGCCGTTATCCTGGCGAAAAAAATTCAGCACATTCTTGCCGACGTAACCGCGATAGAGTTGGTCGAAGCTCATATCCACACCCGCCATTAAACGGCCGAATAAATCAATGTGGAATTGATGATCGGCGAGGGTCTCGCCAGCAAAAGCTTCGAGGTCCAGACGGAAATCCGGCTGCTCTGTTGTGATGCGTAGACCATCTTGTACCCGCGCAATGATGGCGTCCTGTGATTCGCCCGACTGCAACAAAATACTCAAACCAAAGTGCCAGATGTCGATCAATTCCAAGGCGACTTGCTCGGTGTCCGGGGTTTGTTTTTTCCACCATTTCCAGCCGTAATGATCCATCAGTTCCGCACACTCTACCCAAATTGCGCGATACCATTCATAACCCTGTTCGCGCCAGTTGGCCGTGACCTTGATGTTCATGCTGTCTTGTAGTTCCAGCATGATTTGAATTTGTTGTGCTTGTGCGTTCATGCAGTTCTCTCTTCAGGATTAATGGGGTAGATATTGTTTCGCGCGCGTGAACAGACAGTAAAAATTTTCGGTGGTCTGTTGCGCAAGATCTTCAAATGCCATACCGCGTACCTCGGCTACAAACTCAGCCACTTCGCGCACATAACGCGGCTCGTTGGGTTTGCCGCGATAAGGAACCGGAGCGAGGTAAGGCGAATCGGTTTCGACCAGCAAACGATCAATGGGCATCTTGCGCACCACGTCGCGAATTTGTTCTGCGTTTTTGAAGGTGACGATGCCGGAGATAGAAATGTAATAGTTCAAATCCAGCACGCGTTTGGCCATGCCCCAATCTTCGGTAAAACAATGCAGCACGCCCGCATGTTCCAGGCTGCCGTAGGTTTTGATCAAATCAATAGTATCGTCACGCGCTTCGCGGGTGTGCACAACAACAGGCAATCCGGTTTTACCGCCGACCTCCAGGTGCAAAGCAAAACTTTCATGTTGCAGCGCTTTACTTTCCGTTTCGTAATGATAATCCAATCCGGTTTCGCCCAACGCAACTACTTTGGGTTGTTGCGCCCACTGCAGCAGCTGTTCTGCGCTGGCGGTGCCTTCTTTCACATCGCAGGGATGTACACCGACCGAAGCCACCACACCTGGATGCTGCTGAGCAATATCAATGACCGTCTGAATATTTTCCAGGCTGATGCCGATACACAGCATTTGCTGGATACCGCACGTATGAGCAGCCTGGATTGCACCGGAAAGTTGCCCGTCATAGGGAGAGAGATTGATGCGGTCAAGATGGCAATGGGAGTCGACTAACATAATGCTGAACCCTGGTTAATACGGATGGGTTAATACGGATGTAAAAAAGCCAGGACTGGCCTGGCTTCCCGGGTGCGATTGTATCGAATCTTTACATGGTATGGGTGGGTCGATCTGAAGAGAGCGAACCAGCCAGATAGGTTTCAATCTTGTTCACTGCGGTATTGTCCTGGTCACTGAACTGCACACCGATCCCCGCCGCGCGATTTCCCTGTGCTCCTTTTGGGGTGACCCATACGACCTTGCCGGCCACAGGAATTTTCTCTGATTCGTCCATCAGGCTGAGCAACATAAAGACTTCGTCGCCCAGTTTGTAGCTTTTGCTGGTGGGGATAAACATACCGCCGTTTTTCACAAATGGCATATAGGCAGCATAGAGCACCGCCTTGTCTTTAATGGTCAATGAGAGAATGCCATTGCGGGCACCGCCGCCAATCGCTTGCATAGGACTACCTGCTTAACCGGAACAATGAAAAGAACACTAATAGATTAGTCTACTACTGTCCAGCCGCCAGCGGCCGATTCGTGCTGGCGCGCAACAAAGCACTCCAATCGAGGAATAATTCCTCTAATAACAATTGCTTATTAGGGTTTGCCCCGCTCAGCAATTGCTTTTTATTGGTTAGAATTTTCTCAATATAACGATGCAGCAGTGCCGGCGCTATATACATCAGGCGCTCACGAAACTCTGGTGGCAGCGCCTTGATTTGTGGATCATCCATACCGACCTGCCAACGTGCCAAACCGTGCAGCCACCCCAGAAACCATTCGATGATCGCCACTACATCGTCCCCGTGCCATTGCTGGGCAAGCTCAATCGCGGAGAGCTGCCCAAGCGTCAAGCGCGCCAGGTTATCCTGCAACTGCTGATAACGTTCCAGTGCATCGCCTTCCAACAACGCTAGCGCGGTCAGCGGTGCGCCGCGGGCGACGGACAAGACATCTTTCGGTTGAACACTTGACCCGGTCATCAGAGGTGTAAGCCAATGCAAAACCTGTTCTTCGCGCGGCATAGCCAGCAATCGTAGCTGGCAGCGGCTGCGAATCGTGGGCAAGACGGCACTTGGGGTATGGCTGACCAGGATCAACAGCGTGTTGTCCGCCGGCTCTTCCAGGGACTTGAGCAAAGCATTGGCGGAGTTAATATTCATGGCCTCCGCCGGTTCCAGCACGAGAACTTTGTAACCACCCTGCTGCGCTGTTTTCCCCAATGATTCGATCAAGCCGCGCACCTGATCCACCTTGATGGCCTTGCTACCTTCTTCAGGCTCGAGCATCAAAAAGTCGGGATGCGTTTGGGCGTGGTTCAATTGGCAAGAACGGCATTTACCGCAGGGCGTGCCCTCAACAGGCGCAAGACACAACAATAAATGTGCAAGCGCTTCTGCTAAATGGCGCTTACCGATCCCTTTAGGCCCCGCCAGCATTAGCGCATGGGGCAACTTACTCGTTGCCTGTTGAGCGCAAATCTGTTGCCAATCGCCTTGTTGCCAGGGATAGGGTAATGCGGGAAAGTCGCTCATGCTGGGAAAGCTCGTTTGAAAAAATCACTTAAAAACATCAATGCGGGCGCAAGCTTAGCAATTATTTGCGATAATCGCCGCCCTTTTAGCGAACCAGCCGATTATGACTGAGCACACCCTGGACATCCTTTACCGCGACGACGACTTGCTGATCCTCAACAAACCTGCCGGGTTGCTCACCGTTCCCGGCAAGGGGCC
>CAMPIG010000506.1 GCA_946886255.1 uncultured Cellvibrio sp.
GTTTATGAATCGTGGCAGTTGTTGTCAGGGCTCCAATAGCAGCTATTACGTTACTGTGGCCCGCTCCAGCAGCGTGTTTGGTCCCTACACGGGCGAGCGCACCGTGATCAGCAACCAGAGCGGCAAATATAAAGGGCCGGGACATGTCGGTGTGCTCAAACAGGACGGTTGCAACTATGTGTCTACCCACTATTACGATTTGAACGATAACGGCAATGCCAAGCTGGATATCTTGCGCATGACCTACTCCGGCGGCTGGCCCAGCCTGACCCGCAACTTCAGTTCGATCACCAGTTGCGGCGGTGTCAGTGACGGCGTTTACAGCTTTACGGCGCGTCACAGCAACCGCGCGCTGGCAGTGGACAATGCGTCTACCGCGAACGGCGCGAACATCGAGCAATACGGCTATTCCGGGGCGAAGAACCAGCAGTGGTATGTGATTAACCAGGGCACGGGCTACTACAGCCTGATCAACGTGAACAGCCTGAAAAGTATCGATGTATGGGAAGTGTCTACCGCGCCCGGCGCCAATATCGCGCAGTGGGATTACTGGGGCGGGGCCGGCCAGAAATGGAACCTGACCAATAACGGCGGCTACTTCGTGCTGACTTCACAATTGAGTGGCCTGGCATTGGATGTGATGAACTTCAGCACCGCCAACGATGCCAACGTTATCCAGTGGAATGTCACCAACGCGACCAACCAGCAGTGGACCATGACCCGCCGCTGATCCTGCCGCGCCTTGCCCTCGCCAGAGGGCAAGGAACCCTCCTGTCCCCCAACATAAATTTACCTGCGAAACACTGGTGTCGATTGATCATCCGCTATAGAATTTAAATATTATATTATAAATATTGAGCTACATATGGCTCTTGTATCAATCCATAAATAAGAAGGAAAAGCGAATGAAAGGCTTAATCGCAAGTCTGGTTGTGTTGTGTCTTTGGGGATGCAATGGGCAAAAGCCGGTTTCACTGAGCAGCCCCGACAGCAGAATCCGTGTCGATGTGTTCCTGGATAACGAATCAGCTCCCGGTTATTCCATCACCTACCAAAATTCGGAAGTGTTGCAAGCTTCGCAGTTGGGTATTGCGCTTAACGACAGCGACTTCACCCGCGATCTCACCCTGAAAAGCACCTCGTCCATCCAGACCATCAACGACAATTACGAGTTGTGGTCCGGCAAGCAACGCCAGGTAACCTACACAGCCAATGAGCAGACACTCACCTTCGCCAACGCGGACGGGCGCGAGTTGCAGATTATCTTCCGTGTCTCTGATGACGGTGTGGCTTTCCGCTACGCATTTCCCGGTGAATCTGAAGATGTTAAACAAGTGCTGCGGGAAACCACGTCTTTTGCGCTGCCGAAAGACAGTCTCGCCTGGCTGCAACCCATGGCCGTTGCACAAACCGGTTGGATGAACACCAATCCTTCTTATGAAGAGCATTACCAAATGGCCATCCCGGCGGGCACCGCCGCGCCGACGGAAGCGGGTTGGGTATTTCCGGCATTATTCAACGCGGGTGACGCCTGGCTTTTGATAACCGAAGCCGATATGAATGGCACCTTTCATGCGTCGCGTTTGCAACAACACGCTGAGGGTGGCGAGTACAACATCGGCGCGCCCATGGCGCCGGAGGTTTTTACGGGCGGCGCACTGCTTGCACAATCCACGCTGCCGTTTGCGTCTCCCTGGCGCATCATCACCGTGGGTTCATTGGCCACGATTATGGAGTCTACCTTGGGCACGGATCTCGCTGCGCCAGCCATTGATATGAACACGGATTTTATTAAGCCGGGCATCGCCTCCTGGAGTTGGGGTTTATTAAAAGACGACGCCACGGTATACGACGTCCAAAAACGCTTTATTGATTACGCGGCGGATATGCACTGGCCATATACCCTGGTGGATGCCGACTGGGATCGCAAGATCGGCTACGAAAAAATCAAAGAGCTGGCGGAGTATGCGGCCACCAAAAATGTTGGCTTGCTGGTGTGGTACAACTCCTCCGGTGCCTGGAATAAAACAGAGTACACACCCAAGAGTGCATTATTGACGCACGAGCAACGTCAGCAGGAATTCAGTCGGTTACAGAAGATGGGCATCAAAGGTGTGAAGATTGATTTCTTCGCAGGTGATGGTCAGTCGATGATGCAGTACTACAACGATATTCTGAAAGACGCGGCGCAATATGAGTTGCTGGTGAACTATCACGGGGCTTCCTTACCGCGCGGTTTACAACGCACTTATCCAAATATGATGACCATGGAGTCGGTAAAGGGATTTGAAATGATTACCTTTAGCCAGGAAACCGCAGACCTGGAAGCCAGCCACGCGAGTATATTGCCTTTCACTCGCAATGCTTTTGATCCTATGGATTTTACGCCCACCGTTTTCCACGACATCCCCAACATCGAACGCAAAACCAGCAACGGATTTCAATTAGCGCTGCCGATTATATTTCTCTCCGGTATTCAGCATATTGTGGAAACACCGGATGGTATGACCACCGTGCCTTACTTTGTTAAAGAGTTTATGCGCAAGGTTCCTGCGCGTTGGGATGCCGTGAAATTTATTGATGGTTATCCCGGTAAGTCTGTTGTTATTGCACGCAAGGCTGGTGATACCTGGTTTGTTGCGGGCATTAATGGTGAGCAACAAACGAAAACCCTCAACCTGGACTTAGCGTTTATCGGCGATAAAACAGGTTACGTCATTGAAGACGATGCTCAGCCGCGCTCGTTTGTAAAACGTCCCGTGAGTGCGACCGACAATATAGCGCTGACCTTACAGCCGGCGGGCGGTTTTGTGATGGTCTTTGAATAAAATTTAAATCCAAACTGTAGATGCTGTTGCGGAGAAAGCAGAATGAACCTGGTTAAGATGTTAAAAAAATGGAGCGTGTCACTGCCGCTGTTATCCCTGGTGTTGTTGGGCTGTGCGGGAAATACCACCGACGCACCAACAGCAAAAAATGCACAGCAGATGGATAGTAAACCGACAACCTTTACCAATCCGTTATTCAGCAACGGGGCTGATCCTTGGCTGGAATATTATCAAGGTAATTACTATCTCACGACGACCACCTGGACATCACAATTGGTCATGCGCAAATCGCCGACTTTGTCTGGCCTGGCGACCGCAACACCGATCAACATCTGGTCGCACACTGAGTTCGAACGCTGCTGCAATTTTTGGGCATTTGAATTTCATCGACTGAAAGGCCCGAATGGGTGGCGTTGGTATGTGATGTATACCTCCGGCCAGGACGGCACACTCGATCACCAAC
>CAMPIG010000507.1 GCA_946886255.1 uncultured Cellvibrio sp.
TCTCTGCTGCCTCATTAACATCCGGGCTGTAACCGCCCAGTGACAAACAAATCACCACATCATTGTTATCAATCGCCGCCGCCGCCATGCGCATCAGCATGGGATCGGAATACGCCGTCGCGGCGAAACCCAAACGAAACAGGCGATGCTGACACTCCTGGGCCATGATGGTGGATCCTCCACCCACGCCGAAGATCAGAATCTGGCGCGCCTTGCTCAGCATCTCTACCGCTGTGTACACCGTCTCGAGGGTGATAAGCTGCGCGTTAAAATCCAGCGCGCTCTTGATGGTTTCGTAGATGCCGTGGATACCGGTTGGTTCGACCTTGACCTCGGAGATAAAGCGTTGCCCCACCGCCATGGATTGGGCCAGTCGCAACTTGAGATCGCGAACATTTTTACAGCCCAGTGCGCGGGCAAATCGGGTGATCGTGGCTTCGCTCACCTCTGACTTCTGCGCAAGCTCGCTGATACTGGCGTGCGCGGCAAAATTCAGGTCATCAAGAATCAGTGTAGCTATCTTCCGTTCAGCGTCACTCAATTGATCGTAGAGTTTGGCTATCTGCGACACCATGTCTATCTCGTAACTCACGGTCGGCTCCTTTGGTTCAGGTATCGCCGATCGACTCGGTCATGATACACGAATGTTTGAAAATACCAATAATTGTCTTTAATTTGTGATAGTTTCTATCATTTTGTCCGCAGTGCAGCGAGCGGTTATATAGAGCCGTATGTTGCCATATTTATGCTTGATCAGGGCCTATTCATGAGTGTTTATAACAATTCTTCACTGGATATCGCCGAGGCGCTTGCCGAAGCGCCGTTGGTGGTAAAAGGCGGTGGAAAACCGGAGTTTTATCGCAAGCCGGGTTGGAATTTATTGCGTGAGGACGTGAGCCTGCCCGCCGCCGTACTCTATCGTTCGCGGCTGGAAAATAACCTGCAATGGATGCAGCGTTTTGCTGACAAACGTAAGGTCAGCCTCGCGCCCCATGGCAAAACCACCATGGCACCCGCGTTGTTCGCGCACCAGATGGCGGCGGGTTCCTGGGCCATGACCCTGGCTACGGCTACCCAGGTTTCTGTGGCGCATCGCTTCGGTGTGCGCCGGGTGATTATGGCTAACCAGCTGGTTGGGCGGCGCAATATGGCGATCATCAGCGAAATGCTCGCCAAAGGCCTGCTGGATTTCTATTGTCTGGTGGACTCTGTCGACAATGTGCGTGAACTGGCCAGCTTCTTCAGTGCGCGCAACCAGAGCCTGCAAGTGTTGATCGAGATAGGCGTAGCCGGTGGCCGCTGCGGCACCCGCACCTCGGCGGATGTCCAGGCGCTGGTGGAAGAAATTGCCCGGCACCCGGTGATTCAGTTGGCGGGAATCGAAACCTACGAAGGCGTGATCAAGGGCGATAACCTGGCGGAACGTATCCGTGCCCATGTAGTGATGGTGAAGGACCTGTGTCTGGACCTCCTGGCTCAAGACGCTTTTGATGTGCAAAAAATTGTGCTGACTGGTGCAGGTTCCGCCTGGTACGACATCGTAGCCGAGGTGTTCGGCGATGACCTGCACCAGCGTTTTATCCCAGTGATTCGCCCCGGTTGTTACATCGTTCACGACCAGGGCTTGTGCATGCACAATCAGGACAACCTGATGGCCCGTTGTGGCCTGGATGCCGGGATTGACGGCAACCTGCAATCTGCCATGGAAATCTGGGCCTATGTACAATCCATCCCCGAACCGGGTCAGGCAATAATCAGCCTCGGCAAGCGCGATGTGGCCTTTGATGCGGGGTTGCCTATACCCAATTTACATTATCGCCCCGGCGGCGAATCGCCGGCGGCTGCCTCCGGCGAATGGCGCGTCGTATCCATGATGGATCAACACGCGGCCATGACATTCCCGGCGGGTGACGACCTGCGCGTGGGTGACATCATCGCTTTTGGTGCATCCCATCCCTGTTTAACTTTTGATAAATGGCAACAGATGTGCGTGGTCGACGATAACTATAATGTGGTGGATCTGGTGCGCACGTTTTTCTAAATAATTCCGTTTCGATTTTTTCATTGAATTTTTATAGCGCAGCAGGCCAATCCTGCTGATGCCATACCTGACTGACAGTGATGCTTTTTTATGAAAACCCTGGTTCTTTTCTTTCTGAGTTTTTTTTCGGTAGTTAGCTTCGCGGTTCCCTCCACCGAACTGGATTTAATGCCTTACCCCAAACAACTCACGCTGCAATCCGGCCAGCTGATATTGGATAAATCATTCCACGTGGTCATTGATGGCGCTGACTCGCCGTTGCTGCGCAAGGAGCTGGAACGTTTTGTCACGCGTTTGCAAAAACAAACCAGTTTGACCATTGCGTCGCCGGCGGTTCGCAAAGCGGATGCAGAAAAAGTGACGTCGTCGGTGCTGCGCGTTGCGGTGGCGAATATTCCTGAAGTTGAAAACAGTTATGCATTGGAGCGGGATGAAGCTTATCGTCTCGAAGTCAATGCAGTGCAGATTAGCCTCACTGCAAATACCCGCACCGGCGCAGTGCGCGGCCTGGAAACTTTGTTGCAGATGATTGGCTTGCAGAAAAAGTCGGTGCGCGTACCGCAAGTGGTGATTGAAGATGCACCACGTTTTATCTGGCGCGGTGTGCTGCTGGATTCCTCGCGCCATTTTTTATCGATGGACACGCTCAAGCGTCAACTGGATGCGATGGCTGCGGCCAAGTACAACATCTTCCACTGGCATTTGACTGACGACCAGGGCTGGCGCATGGAGTCCAACGTCTTTCCCAAGCTGCACGAATTGGCTTCTGACGGTGAATATTATTCCCAGCAGGAGATTCGCGACATTGTGGCTTACGCGCAGCAGCGCGGTATTCATGTGTTGCCGGAGATTGATATCCCCGGCCACGCCAGCGCCATCGCGCTCGCCTATCCGGAATTGATGTCGGCACCCGGTCCTTACAAAAAAGAATTTCGCTGGGGCGTGCATAAGCCCACGCTCGATCCGACCAAGGAAAACGTCTATGAATTTGTCGATAAATTAATGGCGGAAGTCAGTGCACTGTTTCCCTTTGAATATGTGCATATCGGTGGCGATGAGGTTGATCCGGAACATTGGAATAACAATGCGGATATCCAAGCGTTTATGAAAAAAAATGCCCTGGAAGATCACCACGCACTGCAAGCCTGGTTTAACCGCCGCGTGGTCAATATTCTGAAAAAGCACCAACGCAAGATGATTGGCTGGGACGAAATTCAGCATCCGGATTTACCTAAAAGTATTGCTATTC
>CAMPIG010000508.1 GCA_946886255.1 uncultured Cellvibrio sp.
TGAATATGAAAGCCTTTGGCGATGAGGGGCTGATTTATCTCGAATCCATGATGGGGGCCGGCGGTTTTATTAAACCGGACGGCACACCGATTCCCGCCGATGAAGTTGCCGATATCTATCGCAAGCGTCTCGCACAAGCGGATGCGAAGGCGACGGGCGTAACCGTCAGGCTGCAAGAATCCATCCTGCGTTTTTCACCTAACGCAGAACAACAACTGATTAATGCCTACGACTTTGTATCGCGCAACCGTGATTTGTATCTGGCTGTGAACATGGTGGGGCGTGAAGATAATGACAAAGGTCATCCTTTACGTTTCACCAAAACCCTGCGCGAATTGCGGCAGAAATACAATAACGTGCGTTTGTCGGTACATGCCGGCGAAGTGGATGAACCCAATTTTCACATCCGCGATACCTTGATGCTCGGTGCTGATCGAATCGGCCACGGTGTTAACCTGATTACCGACAACGATCTGCTGCGGCAAATGCGTCACGGTCCTTACCTGGTTGAGATCAATCTCATCTCCAACCTCCTGCTGGAATACGTCAGTGAATATTCCCAGCATCCTTTTCCAGAGTATTTGCGTCTCGGCATTCCGGTAGCGCTATCGACTGATGATCGCGGTATGTGGGATTCCAATATTACCGATGAATTTTTTGTGGCAGTAAAAGAATTTAATTTGTCCTGGGATGAATTGCTGCTGCTCAGTCGTAACTCCCTGCAATACAGTTTTGTTGAAGACGAGGTAAAAACCAGGTTGCTCGACACTTACAACAAACGTATCAGCCAGTTTGAAAAAACCGTTAAAGCGCGCGGTGTTGCCGGCCTGAAAAATGTTGCGCCTGTGACCTACAGCTTTACCTGCAAGCGCTATCAGGTGTGCGCATTTAAGTAATCAGTTTGCCGTGCAAAAAAAATCGAGCCACGATTTGGTGCACGACTCCGCATGATGCTTCAACAAAGGCCGGGTAATCACCAGCCAGACAACGGAAGAAGTCGGAGTTTTAGATTAATAAACGATTGAATCGTATTTCAGATGTTTCAGATTGTTGATTTAAAAGGAAATTAATATTCTCATTTAAAAACGTAACCAATTAGACAGGAAATGGCATGGCGCTTGCTAAACCATGAATAGCGTCACAGTAAATATTATTAGGCCTCTGGAGTGCACATGTTATGACCACACACAACCGTTTCAAGCGTAAAGAACTCGCGTTGCTGATCAGTCTCAGTTGCGCGTTCGCTGTACCTGCTACGCTGGCTCAGGAAGACGTTGTTGAACTGGAAACCTACACCGCCGAAGGGCAGGTGGAAGATACCATGGGTGTTATGCCGACAGAGCCAGTGAAGTCGGTTTTCGGTTTTGGAAAAACCATCCTGGAAACACCGCGTGGTGTGACTTCGGTCAGCGCCGACATGATGGAAAGTTACAACATCACCGATATTGATGACCTGGTATTGATTTCACCCGGTGCGTTTACCCAATCCTTTTTTGGTGTTGCCGGTTCTCTCGATGTACGCGGCACACCGGGTGAAGTGTATTTTCGCGGTGTGCGCCGTGTGAATAACCCCGGCAACTATCCCACGCCGATCGGTGCGACTGATCGTATCGACATCGTGCGTGGCCCGGCATCACCCATTTATGGTCCATCAAAAATCGGTGGTTACCTGAACTTCGAGCCCAAGTCTGCGCGTGCTGAAACTGGACAATATCTGGAAAAACCGGCCGGTGAAATTTCGATTACGCGTGGCAGTTGGGATAAAAATGTTCTGTCAGCAGAAGTGGGCGGTCCTGGTGCGATCGGTGAAAAAAGTCTCGGCTATTACATTTATGCTGAGACCGAAAACTCCGGCAGTTACTACGACAATTCCGGCACCGACCAGAATATCCTGCAAGCCTCCTTCAACATGGATTTTTCTGACAGTACCCGCATTGAATTCGGCGGTATGTATCACGAATACGATGGTAATCAGGTGGCCGGTTGGAACCGTTTAACCCAGGACTTGATTGATAACGGTACCTACATTACCGGTACGGCTCAACCGGTGGATCTGGATGGTGATGGCTACAATTCACCGGACGAATACGATGCCTGGAAAGAAACATTTGCTGATGGCTGGAATAACTTTTTCGTTCCTGCCGGTGCTGCAACGGATGCAAATATGGACCCGGCCTGGGCATTGGAAAATACTGGCACGACCAAGTTAAAAGGCAATCAAACGCTGGTTTCCCCCGAAGACCAATTGGTAACCACCGTTACTACCTTGTACTTCGACGTCATTCACAGTGTCAGCGACAGTTTTACCATCACCAACAAAGCCTTTTACGAAAAGCTGGAAAACATCAACGAAAATGCCTATGGCTTTTCACAGTTTGTCGACAGCTACGCATTTGAAGATCAATTGATCTTCGCTTTTGAAGCAGAACATGCGGATTGGTTAAAAGCCAGTTATCAAATATCGCCCAGTATTCGTTATACCGATTTCCAACAAGGTGACGATTTCGATTACGAATACTTTGACCGCCGCGATTTGAGTGGCCCCTCTACGGCTCTCGATCGGAAGTTGCTGGCAACGGTGACAGATTCTGATTATTCCAATTACCTCGTCGGTGACTATACCGACTACGGTCTGGCATTTTTGGCGGACTACACTATCGCTGAAAATGTCGGTGTGTTGTTGGGTGCACGCTACGATTATCTCGACATGACATCTACTTCTGTCGGCGAAAAAATTCGTGGTACGCCCGACAGCGTGACAGCCAGCGAAACCGATGACGGCGTGTCATGGACAGCGAGTTTGTCGTACACCTTGCCGTTTGGTTTAACGCCTTATGTGACTGTGTCTGAACAAGCTACCATCGTGATGGGGCAGGGGTCAGAAATTTCTCCCGGGTTGATTACCGATGGCAATGCCATTGCTGATTCTGAGTTGGAAGAAGTCGGTATCAAAGGCAGTTTCCTGGATGACCGTCTGTATTTCTCGGCGGCTTGGTTCAATCAAACCCGCACCAACTTCAGTGCGCAAGATCAGGTGAGTAACAACACCACCGAAAGTGAGGGTTACGAATTTGAAACCCGCTTCCTGGTCACCAGCAACTTCACTTTGACTGCAGCGATGACGCATCTGGAAATTACCAACCTCACCGCACTGGATGGTGGTACCCAGTTTGGTTTCCAGGGTGCGGGTGACCTGACTGGCGTGACTGATCCTTCATTGTTTTACGGCTACGTGATGCAAGGTTTGACCTTGGTAGGTAATGAAACGGATGCACTGAAATCCGGTAT
>CAMPIG010000509.1 GCA_946886255.1 uncultured Cellvibrio sp.
CGCATTTGTCGGTTGTGGAGATAGATGTCTTCACCACCTTCAGCAGGAATCACAAAGCCATAGCCGTCGCGATGCCCCTGTACCCGGCCGCGCACCACGTCAATCTTATCCGGCCGGACATAGGCGTCCCGTCGGTTACTGATTAACTGCCCGTCCCGCGCCATGGCAATCAGGCGGCGGCGCAGCGCTTCAACGTCATCCTCACCGGTCAAATTAAGCATGTCGCACATCTCGGGGTGGGTAACCGGATAGGCGGCTTTATCTAACAATTCAAGAATATATTCACGGCTGGGGATGGGATTTTCGTATTTCTCGGCCTCGCGCTGGGCGAAAGGGTCGTTTTTGGGCAGTTTGCGTTTCGTCAAAATAAATGTCCTGTCAGTATCCCTGGAAGATGGGTTTGGGCGTTTAGACCCTAAATAAGGTGCAATATTCACATCGCAACCCTAGGGATAGCCTGATTATAGGGTTAGCGAACCGCAAACACACGAAAAGACAAGGAATCCTTACAATTTGGCATAAATAAAAATGCTAAAAAGTGAAGGAGAGCCCGTTGACAACCCAAGAGTGGATATTTATAGTTCGCGGCCTCGGCAAACCGCGCCGAGCACTCCCTGCCCCGGTGGTGAAATTGGTAGACACGCCAGCTTCAGGTGCTGGTGGCCGAAAGGCCGTGGAGGTTCAAGTCCTCTCCTGGGCACCATATTCAAAAGCCTCGATAGTGATATCGGGGCTTTTTCATTTGCGGCTTCGATTAACAACGGACTTGTCCTCAGTCGCTCTTGTACGTCCTGTACATCGCGACACTTGTGCATCCATGCACATCGTCCTGGGCACCATATTCGGAAGCCTCGATAGTAATATCGGGGCTTTTTTGTTTGCGGCTTCGGCGAGGTGTTCAGGGGCGATAAGTGACAAGGAATTCTATTGGAGGATCGGATAGTATTGCGAGCTTGTGGAGCAACAGCTCCGCGATGATTCAAATGGAATGGAGCCGATTTTCATGAAGACCGCGGTATATCAATCGTTTCGCACCACTGACGTACCTGACTGGGTTGCGCGATGTCTCGCGACTGTGTCCAGCTGGGCGAAAATGCGAGGTTTCGTCTACCATTTTTATGACGATGAGTTTTTTAATTACGCCCCTGCCAGATTACGGGCGGCAGTTGGTAATCAACGTCATCTGGTCTCCGATGTGGCGCGTCTGGAATTGGCAAAGGAACTACTGGATACCTACGACCGGGTGATCTGGATTGATGCCGATGTATACATCAACAATCCCACGAATTTTTTGTCTGAATTTCCTCCCTGTAAATTTCTTTTCTGTCAGGAGCATTGGGTTCATCAAGAGGGAGAGAAGATAATCGTCTCTGAACGGGTAAATAATGCAGTCATTGTGATGGAGCGAGGCAACGAATTTCTTGATTTTTATCGTTACGCCTGTAATCAGGTGATCAATGAATGGAAGCAATTGTCCCACAGTGCATTTGGTACTATTTTTTTAACCCAGATCCACAAGATGCTGAAGCAACCCTTGCTGCTGGATGTGGGGATGTTCAGCCCCTTACTACTCGATGCCGCCAGGCAAAATAATCGTCCTTTTCTCGATACTCATTTAAAACGAAATGGCTCCGCCATAAACGCCGCCAATCTATGCCTGACATTTTTTAACGGGATCTACGATGGCCGGAGGCTGGATAACAGAGCTTATGAAGCAGCGATGGATTATCTTGACACACTGTGCAATTAATTAAGGCGGCACCCTCCATGGTGCCGACTGTTTCATCTTCAATTATTTTTTCTTGGCCGTTGAACCGGCGGGTACCAAGGGAATATTTGTCAGACTGAACACATGACTGGTGCCGGTGCTGGTTGATGCGGAATGACAACCAAAGCAACCCTGGTCTGATGATGAAGAGCCCAGTTGGTGATAGGTTTCCATGGTGGAGTTGGCCAACAGTAACGAGCCAATCAGTTCTGAATCGGTTGGGCTGGAAGGAATAGAGCCGTCTTTCGTCCACACCGCACCTACTTGAAAATAATTGCTGCGCACATCGCCTGTTAATCCCAACATCACCAGAATATCCAAATTCAGCGAAATCAATTCGCTGTTATTTTCCGCTGAGTCCTTGGTGGGCGCATTACCCCAAGGATTAACACGGTAGACATTGTTGGCCTGAATTGTATTACCTGACGTAGCGTTGATATTACCCGTAGATGAATCCACAGTCATCTGCGCCACCAAAGCCCCCGTCTGACTGCCGCCACTCGCCATAAAATTCCATTGACCTGCTGAGTTGTAGGGAAAAGATTGAGTTTGCCCCAACAGATCGTTGAAATAGAAAGTATTGTCCGGCGCATTGCTGCGATGTTCGAAGGTCGCCCACACCATCTCCGGATGCCCCTGCACCGGACCCACCACGTGAACACCGACCAAGGCCAATGTTTTCTGTACTGTAGGTGCGGTCGTACTGATGGTCCATTCGGTATTGCTGGTTTTAACATAATTGGGAACCATCGCCACGATGGTGACGTAATCCGCTACATTGCTCACCGTCGCGGCATCAATCCATGCCGTTTTTAATTCCATCGTCAATGCATTGCCATCACCGATGTTTGCTCCATTGCTCTTGGCGTAATTCAACACCGAATTCAATTCTGTTTGCGTGGTAGGAAAAGGTGTATCTGCAGGCAATTGGTTGTTCGTCAGCGCTGTATTAAACCAGGCGTAAACATCATTGGCATGCACCGCAAAATAGACCAATGATCCATTTAGCGATAACAAGGTATCACTGCCACCAGCCTGACCACCCGGCTGGATAGTTTGTGGTTTGGTGTCTCGCAGTGCGAAACCTTTGTTCACTGTATCGGGGCTGTTCGACACGTAGCGATAGATTGTATTACCTGATGCATCGACGCCATCGGTGTACATATCAAAGAACGTCGCCGAGTCCAGCAAAATCCCGCCATTAATCGGCGATGTAATCCATAAAAACATTTGATGCGCCCACTTATAGAAGTCGCATTTTGTATTGTTAGTCGGGAAACCTACACTATCGGCAAAACCCACCAGACCGTTCTTGCTGATCGTCCCGTTAACAAACCAGGAATTGAACTCTTTAGGTGAAATTGAGCAGGCAGCATCGACATAGCCGAGCTGTTTGAGTTGGGATTGAGGCTGAGCTTGAATCGCGGTTGCAACAAAGACAAGACTTATCAATAGACTTTTTCTTAGCATGATTACCCTCCGTGGGTAGTGGTTGTCCTCTACTACTGTAGCGGCTTTT
>CAMPIG010000510.1 GCA_946886255.1 uncultured Cellvibrio sp.
TTTGTGCAGCGTGATACCACTGCCTTAAACGAGGCGCGTGAACAATTCGCTGAGCAGATTCGCTTTTATTGTTTTGAGCAGTTTGTGTTTTTTCAGCAGTGGCAGGATTTGCGTAGCTATGCGCAAAAAAAAGGTATTTATTTTTTTGGCGATATGCCGATCTTTGTTGCCCATGACAGTGCAGATGTCTGGGCAGAGCAACAAAGTTTTCGCCTGGACGATCAAGGTAATCCATTGACGGTAGCTGGCGTGCCACCGGATTACTTTTCCGAGTTCGGCCAGCATTGGGGTAATCCACATTACGATTGGGAACGCATGGAGGCTGATGGTTTCCAGTGGTGGCTAGCGCGTTTGCGTTCGCAGCTGAATTTATTTGATTTGATCCGTGTGGATCATTTTCGTGGCTTTGAAGCCTTTTGGGAAATTCCAGGTAATGTGAAGGATGCACGTCAGGGACGGTGGGTTAAAGCACCAGGGAAAGCGTTATTGGCAGCGTGTTTCAAGGAATATCACAGCTTGCCGTTGGTAGCGGAAAATCTCGGCGTTATTACTGATGAAGTAGAAGCATTACGCCAGGATTTTTCACTGCCGGGAATGTTGGTACTGCAGTTTGGATTTGATGGGAATGCCCAGAATCCACATTTACCACATCGCCACAGTTTGCTCGACGTGATTTACACCGGTACCCACGATAATGATACAACTGTGGGTTGGTATCAATCCTTGAGTCAAACATCGCGTAAACAGATCGATGAATATTTTTTTCACGCGCAGGACACCATGCCCTGGCTGTTAATCAAAGCGGCTTTTGCCTCGGTTTCGCGGATGGCCATTGTGCCTATGCAGGATTTACTGGAGTTATCCAGCGAGCATCGCATGAACATACCGGGGACGACAGATAAAAATTGGACATGGCGTTTTAGTTGGGATCAGGTACCGGAGAATCTCGCAGTGAAGGTACATAAACTCCTGGCTTTGTATGGTCGTTTGGCCAAGTAATGTGATTACTTCATGTCGGCTGTAAGGGTAGGGGTGCGAGGGAGTGACAAACAACATGGGAAGGCAGGCTTACATCCGACGACATACATTCATTGACTAACGGGACGGCATTATGGAACACAGATGCAGCGAACGCGTAACGACAGACTTCAAAGTTTTGATATACAAGATGGGAATCCCCGTTGCGATCGGACGGTTAAAAAACGGCAGTAAATTGGGTTTCTTTGTAGAGACCGACTTTGCTGACATCAATGTCCTGCAACCGCTGGATATTGAAGTGCTGCTTCAACAGGGCTCGCACAACCTTGAGCGCTACAGATACACCTCGCGTGTCATTCGCAAAGCGGAGACGGGTTTAGGGCTTGAATTGGAATATATGAGCCCCGAGGCAGAGCAAGCATTGGATGATTTGTTGCGCTCACTCCCGGCACGTCAGTCGACGTCAGCAGAACGTCCCCTGGCTAATGTGGCGCAAGTCGCCGTGAAGCTGCCGAAGAAAGTTGCGCAAGCTAATTAGTCTATTCCGCTAGGATCCCTCCCATCCTTCTTGGCGTTACCTCTGGCTGAACCCCTTGTCCTGCAAGGGTTTCAGCCAAGCCAGCTCGAACCACATCGAAAAGGTATTAAAATTCCTTTAATATTGCCCCTGCGACATATGACTAATTGCAGGCGATAGAGTACATGCAAGATTTTTATAATAAGGCGGTAATAAGTTTCATATGCCTCATCCTGCTTAGCTGCCTGGTCGGCTACCTGTGTGTGGACAACACTTTTCTCAAGGCATCCTTGTTGCCCGTCACCAAGAGTGATCTTGCGTGGCGTACTGAGCAAAACACGGATGCCTCCCAGGGGGGGCTTTCGACGTTGACGATTGTCGACGATAGATTCAGCCTGAACTTTACCATCATGCTTTCACGCCAGGCGCAATATCCTTATGCGGCATTTACCTTGGTCTTTGGTAAGGATCAGGGTAAACCTGGCCTGGTTGACTTATCACGCTTCAATAGCATTTCTTTCAATGTTAAATGTTCATCGGCCAATACACTCAGTTTTTCCATGCTGACTTTTGATGAAAAAGTATCCGATGTGAATGATTTTTTGAGTTACCGCGCACCGTCAACGTTTTTCTCCTGTAGTGAACATTGGGCATATGTCGAGCTTGATCTGACCAGGCTCGAAACCCCGCAGTGGTGGTTTACCATGTTTGATGTCGAACTCTCACGCAAGGAGTACGGTCTCGATAAGGTTTCAAAGATGAGTTTTGGTACCAGTTTCCAGAGCCCTTTTGATGTGGAATCCAATGTTCAATTAAGTGAGATAACCCTGGTTGGGCGCAATTGGTTTTACCTGTATGTGCTGGGTGGTTTCTTGTTGGTGAGCTGGGGTGGTTACGCCTTCTGGTTCTTCACCCAGCATACTCAAGCCCTGATCCATGAATTGCGCAATAAGTTTCAACGTGATCGACCCTTGGTGGCTTACCAGCAACTTTCTGTGGAGACCCATAAAGACAAGGATAGGAGTGCGATTCTGCATTTTATGGCGACGCAATATGCAAATCCCGACCTGAGCCTTGATACGATGACATCCTCTATAGGTGTCAGCCGCACCAAGATTAATGACATTCTGAAATCTGAACTCGGTTTTACCTTTACGGGTTACCTGAATAAGCTGCGTTTGACCGAGGCTGCACGTCTGTTGAAACAGGACGAAGACGCCAATATTGCCGAGATTGCTTATTCGGTGGGTTATAAAAACGTTTCCTACTTCAATAAGCTATTTAAAGAGGAGTACGGTTGCCCGCCCAAAACCTTCAAAACGTTATTTGATAAAACTTCTACTACCAATTTATGACCGAATCACTTCAAATTTACTAAAAATAACTTCAATTATTTGCAAATTGATACCATTTTTCGTGTAAAAGATACTGGTTCATTCTGTTTTCCGAGCAAACTCTTCGTGAAGGTCCGGCCTGGCGTAGGTCAGCAACCGTTATGACACCACAGATGTGCTCCTGCTACGAATTCAGAAATCGACCATGAGAATAATAAACAGACTGTTGCTGTCCTGTTGTCTGGTATCAACAGTGAGTTGCGGAGGCGGTGGTAACGCTATCGCTCACCCCAGCTCAGTAAACCCACCATTTTCCGACTCTTCCAGCCCTTCAGTTTCAAGCTCGGCGGCATCGTCCTCCCGCAGTGCGGCTGTTGATGCGCTTTACCCAAGCTACAAC
>CAMPIG010000511.1 GCA_946886255.1 uncultured Cellvibrio sp.
CCTGATGGCCACGGTAAAAGGCGACGTGCATGACATCGGCAAGAATATTGTCGGCGTGGTGTTGCAGTGTAATAACTTCCAGGTCGTTGATCTGGGCGTGATGGTGCCCTGCGAAAAAATCCTCGACACCGCCGTGCGCGAAAATTGCGACATCATTGGCCTGTCCGGTTTAATTACCCCATCGCTGGATGAAATGGTCTTTGTCGCGCGCGAGATGGAACGTCTGGGTATCGACAAACCGCTCATGATCGGCGGCGCAACAACATCCAAGGCCCACACGGCGGTGAAGATCGATCCGGCCTTTAAACTGAACCAGGTGGTGTATGTTCCCGACGCCTCGCGTGCCGTCGGCGTTGCCAGCACGCTATTGTCCGATGAACTGCGCCCGAAATTTGTTGATGATCTCAAGCAGGAATATGTGCAGGTTCGCGAACGCAATGCCAATCGCAAACCGCGCGGCACCGTCCGCACCTACCCCGAAGCTATCGACAAAGGCCTGAAGCTCGACTGGGACAATTACACACCGCCAACACCCAGCTTTACCGGCATCAAAATATTCGACGACTATGACCTGAATACGCTAGTCGACTTTATCGACTGGACGCCCTTCTTTATCAGTTGGGATCTTGCCGGCAAATACCCGAAAATTCTCGATGATGAGATTGTCGGTGAAGCAGCACGTAACCTGTTCGACGATGCGCAAAAAATGTTGCGCAAACTGATCGATGAAAAATTGATTCGCGCTAACGGGGTTATCGGTTTCTGGCCAGCGAATACTGTTAATCACGATGACATCGCTGTTTACGATGCGAATGGAAAACAAATTTCAACCCTGCATCACATTCGCCAACAGCATCTGAAACAGGGGATGGAAAGTAAACCGCACTTCTCACTGGCAGATTTCGTTGCACCGAAAGAAACTGGAAAATCGGATTACGTGGGCGGCTTCGCGGTGACTGCCGGCATCGGAGCCGAAGAGCTCGCCAAGCAATATCAAAATGCCGGCGATGACTACAACAGCATCATGGTCAAAGCCCTTGCTGATCGTTTGGCAGAGGCGTTTGCCGAACACCTGCATCAGCGCGTGCGCAAAGAATTCTGGGGCTATGACCGAGAGGAGAACCTCGATAACGAGTCCCTGATTAAAGAACAATACAAAGGCATCCGCCCCGCCCCTGGCTACCCCGCCTGTCCGGACCACACGGAAAAAGCTACGCTTTTTACTTTACTCGATGCTGAAAAAAATACCGGCATCACCCTTACCGAACACTTTGCCATGCTGCCCACCGCAGCAGTGTCCGGCTGGTATTTCTCACATCCTGAATCAACCTATTTCCCAACGGGGAAGATAGAAAAAGATCAGGTGGAAAGTTTGGCGGAGAGAAAGGGAATGAGCGTGCAGGAATTGGAGCGGTGGTTGAGTCCGGTGTTGGCGTATGAACCCTAGATTGACCTTTTCGGCGTGATGCTGTGCGAGTTCAACTGTGCGTTACATCAACATTTTGAGAAGTATCACGTGATTCAAACACAACATTTTCCGGTGGGTTTTGGCTCGCCGGAAAGCCCCATCAAAATCTACATTGCCAATCGCCCACCAATTGATAGTTACCCGATCATGCAGGAGCTGCGTAGCATGTTGCCGGGTGAAATTGATCACATTGTCAAGCACACCAGCAATCACTGGCGAAAAGTTTTTAATGTGTATGCGAAATTTCTGTTCGATTGGCAGACGCAAACATCAAACAATATGTTAACCCGTTGGCAAGATTATCGAGAACAAGCGCTGTTTCAGGATAGCTCTGTCGCTTCACTGCTTTTTTCACCGCCTCAATTTGACGACCCATCGGCGCACTTTCACATCGTGGCCGGAAAAACCTATGCCGCTTTATTGAGCCTGCCTTCTTTGGTATGGATAGATCAATATTTTGCGTTTAACCAGAAGCATCACTTAATTGTCAGCCCCTATCCGGATTATCGACAGTTATCCAACGACCGCATTATGACGCTGATTACCCTGATGAAGTCTGTTGCAAATCCCACATAAAATCATAAAAAAATAATCACAATTAAAACTGAAAAATATTTCGACACTGTTACAAAATCGGTTTATTCGGAATTTTTTTTGGTGTACATTCGAGGCGTATGTCGATCTGTATCTCCTATTTCAGAGAGGGCAACGACCATGGAATGCGCTGCAATTAACTTACCTACCTACGAGTCACTGCAAGAACGCTATTTAAATTTTATGAATCAACCGACTGTTCGGCACTTTATTGGTGCGGGAGGTACAGTCACCATTGCCGCAGAAGCGCGCGATTTACATCAGGTAAATGCGTTGGCGTTCGCAGGGCATCGGCATTTTGCAGAAAAGTATTGGCAAGAAAGTGAGAAAAAATATGTGCACCCTCACAACTTGCATCTGCACTATTTTGGGGTTTTGCAATCCAATAAAATTCGCCGGATCATGCAACATTTTCACCATATCGAAGGCATAGCGAGCAAACGACAGGCAGATATTGTCGCGCGGTTATTACGTGAAGAGCCGGAGTCGTTAAAAACACAGAAATTTTTTGTGCAATTAAATATCGGCAAAGAGCCAAGCAAAAATGGTATTGCGCCCGACATTGCACCGGATCTTATCGAGTATTGTCTCATTCTGAACCTTCCCCTTACCGGTTTAATGACTATTCCGCCCAAAGCGGATGCACCGGCGCCCCACTTCAAAGCATTACGCAAACTTGCCGACCATTACGGTTTACCGCATTGCCAGATGGGCTTCAGTAACGATTATGCTATTGCTATCGATTGCGGCGCTACGCACCTGCGTATTGGCACAGCTATTTGGGGCGAAAAATATCCGGCAGGATATAAAAACATGGTGGCTCCCGCTGCGTTTAAGCAAGAAGCCTCAGCCATTGCAAACTAAGGTTGGCTGATAGATTGAAGATCGTGGCGGGCAAGTATTTCTGCGTGCTCCAGTCGTTGTTGCACACGCTGTATCAAAGCCGTGGTTGAGACCCCGTCGGTATAAGACAAAACCCCCAGCATGTGGTCAGGCAAGTCAGGGCAATCGCGTCGTTTGGTCACTAACTCTTCTGCGCCACAGCAAGCAAAGGCATAGATGGCGTAACCTTTTTCCTGCATGAATTCCGGCGTAATAATGCGCGGCCCCTCTTCAGCCACCTCATCCACATAGCGACACGCAGCAACCACCGCCA
>CAMPIG010000512.1 GCA_946886255.1 uncultured Cellvibrio sp.
ATTCTGGCCACGTTGGCAACCACTTGATCAATGGAAGGTGCATAACATCCTCCCCAGGGTTTCTCGCTCACCAACAAGGTACCGTTTTCCAGAATATCCACGCGTCGTTCGGCGCTGATCAGGGTAATTCCATCGGGCTGCAGCACGGCGCCCTGGCAGGCCAGTGCGGCGGGATAATGTCCGGCCCCGCTCATCATACGTATCAGGGTGGCCGAGTAATGGGCATCAATATGTTGTACATAAACAAAAGCGATGCCCAACTCCGCCGGCAAATAGCTTATAAATTCTTTAACTGCTGCGGGGCCACCGGTGGATGCCGCCAAAACCCACAGGCGGCGCGCGCGTTCGCTCTGTTGCAGGTTAATGTCCCCGCTCAGGCGCTGCAGCCTTTCGGTGGTCCTGCGTAACCAGGCTTTGTGCTCGTCACTGCCTTCGCTGTACTCGCTGCTGTCGCTGAGGATCACCGGAACAGTAGCGTTTTCTAATAAGTGTTCAACAAACTGCTCGTGTGCCAGTTGGGTTTCATCTTGTTCCGCCTTGGCGGAATGGTCCGCCGTAACGTCAACAATCCATGCGTCTACTGGCGTGTCCGGTGTAGCGGGGGCAGCATTCAATAGGATCGTAATGCAAGCAACCTGATGCCCCGCCTGTGTTACCAAGCCGGTGAGACAGTGTTGTTTGACCGCAGAATCCACCAGGATGCCGACACGCAGTGCACGCACGATTATCTCGCCGGTTTGCCCAAAAGTTCGTTAATGTTATTCAACAGCAAATCCTCCTGATAAGGCTTGCCCATGTATTTATTGACGCCCAGGCTGAACGCACGCTCCCGGTGTTTATCGCCGGTGCGCGAGGTAATCATGATGATCGGGATATCTTTCAGGCGCGAACTGGTGCGAATGTTTTTGGCGACTTCGAAGCCGTCCATGCGCGGCATCTCAATGTCGAGCAGCATCACATCAGGGATATGGTCCTGTAACAACAGCAGTGCTTCGGCACCGTCTTTAGCGGTGATGACAATAAAGCCTTCGCGCTCCAGGAAGCGGCTGGTTACTTTACGCACCGTTACTGAGTCATCCACGACCATAACGGTTTGCTCGGCTTGTTCGTCTTTTTTTGCCAGCGCCGGGCTGAGTGGTTCGAGCAACAGGGATTTGCCTAAACCAAGCGCCAACTGCTCGCGGATCAACGCATGGAGGTCGAGAATGACCACCACACTACCGTCACCCATTACGGTGGCACCGGATACACCGCGCACTGCACCGAACTGGACACCGAGTGTTTTTACCACAATTTCGCGGCTGCCCAGGAGACGATCTACCTGTAATGCCACGGTGTTTTCGGCGCTACGCACCAGAACGACGGGCAGGGGTAGGGACTGGCCATCCAGTTTGGGCTGGGCGGCACTATCGAGCATCGTGCCTAAATAACGCACCAGATAGTTTTCACCGGCGTATTCGAAACGCGCTTGCTCATCCTGGTAATAGTGCTCCAGTTCAAACGGGCTGACACGCACGATACCTTCGATGGTGTTGAGCGGAATTGCGTAGAGATCATCACCGATCTGGACCATCAATGCGCGGTTGACCGATACGGTGAACGGCAAACGCACAATAAACTCAGTGCCCTGACCCCAGGTGGAGTCGATAAACATGGCGCCACCCAGCTGTTTGATCTCGGAGTGCACCACGTCCATACCCACGCCGCGCCCGGAAATCTGGGTCACTTTATCAGCGGTACTAAAACCGGCATGCAGAATAAACTGGATGATGTCCTGATCACTTAATTGGGCACCTTCGGCCATCAAGCCACGCTCAATAGCCTTTTCGCGTACGCGCTTCAGGTTGATCCCGCGGCCGTCATCCGCCAAGCGTAACATTACGTCGCCGCCTTCGCGGCCGAGGCTCAAAACGATGCGCCCGGTGGCTGGTTTACCAGCTTTAATACGGTCTTCGGTTGATTCAATACCGTGGTCCACGGCATTACGCAGCATATGTTCCAGCGGCGCTACCATGCGCTCCAATACCGTCCGATCCAATTCGCCTTCGACGTTATCCAACTCAAACTCGACTTCTTTGCCGAGTTCAGTGGCAGCTTGTCGCACGATACGGCGCAGGCGTGGAACCAGGCGCGAGAAGGGCACCATGCGCGACCGCATCAGACCTTCTTGCAGATCGGTATTAATTCGTGACTGTTGCAGCAACAGGGTTTCTGTATCGCGGGTTTTATCAGCCAGGGTGAACTTCAAGTCCATCAAATCCGACGCGGATTCGATCAGTGAGCGAGATAACTGTTGCAGTTGGGAGTAACGGTCCATCTCCAGTGGATCGAAGTCCTCGTGAGCAGACATTTGCTCCTGCCGGAACAACACCTGGGCTTCAGTTTCAATGTCTAGACGGCGCAACTGTTCTTGCAAACGGAGGATGGTGGAGTCCATCTCGTCGATTGCGGTACTCAGGTCACTGACCTGTTGTTCCATACGGCCGCGGCTGATGGAAGTTTCGCCGGCCAGGTTAACTAATTCTTCGAGTAATTCTGCCGAAACTTTTACAACTTCCTGCGGCCCGCTGCGACGGGTGGCAAGGTGTTGAATGGGGGCCGGCGCTGCACCGCCACTGGGTCCAGGACGCATGCCGGGCAGGTCCACAGCGGGGACCGAAGATAAACTTGGTGCCTGTTTGGGTTTGGGGGTGAACGGAATGACTTTTGATGTATCGACAAATTCGTGGCTTTCATTTGGGAAGGCCGGTTTTGTCGGTACAGACAGGTCATCCTCATCATCTTCATGTGAATGCGTTGGCTGCACGGGGGCAAGCTCGTCCGCAGCATGGGATTCGGGTGCAGCCAGTACGCCGTCTTTCAAGGGTGGTAAGGCTTCGCCTGCCAGTTTGGCGCGCGTGCGATCGACCAATAAATGCAGGCGATCCTGGTAATTATTGAGTTTTTTGAAGAAGGTCTGATCGATCTGGGCATCGGCACCCATCTCGATTAATACACTTTCAAACTCGTGCGACAGATCGCCGATATCCATCATACCCGCCAGCCGAGCACCGCCTTTAAAGGTGTGCAGGCTACGTTTCAGGTCCTCGACCGGTTCGGTGTTGTTCCAATCTTCCTGCCACTCGTGCAGAGCGCGTTCGATATCCTCCAGCAGCTCGCTGGCTTCTTCGATAAAAATTTCGACGATTTCAGGATCAAAATCTTCATCT
>CAMPIG010000513.1 GCA_946886255.1 uncultured Cellvibrio sp.
CAATGGGAGGGAGTGGATGGCGGAGTTGCGCGCTGGAGTTTGACTAAAGGTGTAATGACTGTTGCGCCTAAAACCGGTGATATAAAGACAAAAGAAGTTTTTTGCGATATTCAATTGCATCTTGAATGGAAAACACCAGAAGATATCGCCGGGCTTGATGGACAAGGGCGCGGTAATAGCGGTATTTTTCTACAGGAGCGTTATGAAGTTCAAATTCTCGATTCTTATAAAAATGAAACATACCCTAACGGGCAGGCTGCTTCCATATACAAGCAATCCATACCATTAGTGAATGCTTCGCGCGGACCAGATGTATGGCAAAGTTACGATATTATTTTCCGTTCCCCTAGGTTCGATGATGCGGGAGCTTTGATCTCGCCTGCGTACCTAACTGTCTTGCATAATGGTGTTCTGGTGCAAAATCATGTTGAAATCCAGGGGCCTACATCCTGGATTGGTCACCCACCTTACGAGGCTCACGGCTGCGCACCCCTCCGTTTGCAGGACCATGGTAACCCGGTAAGCTTTAAAAATATCTGGGTAAGAAAACTCTAGCAATTCCTTCATCACCATAAATATTACGCAGTCATTGAGAATCGGTATCTGAGGCTCTCAATGCAGGGGTGCTTATGTTCTTTCGTATGAAATTATTCATTTTGGTTTTAATATTGATGGCCAAGCCGGCTCTTGCTGAAGACTTGCCTGATTTCGGTAAATTATTTAAGTCTTATACTTCCTGGCAGGAGGTTGATTCGGTTGCACTCGCAAAAGATGCCAGACAGTTAGATATAATTGGGAACAAAGGAGCTTCGGTTTTACTTAAGAGCACCCTGAAAGAGGAGGACCTTATATCCCAAGGTTTTTTTTCTGATAGCCATATCAGTTTCGAGTTTATGTTGGCTAAAGATGCCCGAGCTCAAATCTATCTCCAGGGACGTTATGCAATCAATCTCGCGGGTGTTGCGAATCAGCAAATATTAACCCTTCAGAATGCGGGCGGACTGGATGCTCGAATCGAGGACTCGTTGCATATAGGCGGGGTAGCCCCGTTAGTAAATGCGGCCAAACCAGCTGGTGAGTGGCAACGAGTGGATATCAAGTTTCGAGCGCCTCGCTTTGATGATGCGCGTAATAAGATTGAGGACGCATTATTTATCGAGATCAGCCTCAACGATAAGGTCGTCCAACAAAATACGCTCGCTACTGGCGTTACTCAATCTAGTAGGTATGGATGGGAAGATCAATTTGGCCCTCTAATTATTGCAAAAGTTGATGGTGCTGTTGCACTGCGAGCATTTGATATTCGGCACGCAGATTTCGGTGCGGTAAAAGTGCCGGCCTCAAGTGGTCAAAAAACCAATATAGAGGAATTAACCGATTTGGTTGCGGAGGGAAAAGAGACCTTTCATTCATTGGGTTGTGCATCCTGCCACGCTATTAAAGAGAATGATCCTTCTGTAAAAAGTGGCCCTAATTTATTCAGTTTATTCAAACGAGTACCGCGAGATCGTGAGATTGTTGAGGGAGAAGATAATCGTCGGTTTACTATAAAAGCGAATCGTAATTACTTGTTGAAAAGCATTCGCGAGCCGGCTTCCCAGCGAGCTGTAGCCGAAATGGGCAATTCAATCGGTGAAGCGTATTTGCCTATCATGCCACCCTACTCAGAACAGTCCATCTCAGAGAAACAGGTTGACGCAATCAGTGCTTATTTGACTACGCTTAATCCGCCTCAAGACCAGGGTCCAGCTATTCTGCTGGTAACTAAAGAGGGGCCAACTCAATATGATCCGCTTAACGACGATCTGCAGTTATTGGTCGATGATCAAACGCGTATCCAACGTGGTCCGATGGAAGGTGTTTCCGGCAGGTCTATCCACGTGGGACAAACCAACGGCATTAATTACACGTTTGATCCCCGCTTGTTGGCTATCGTCAAAATATGGCAGGGCGGATTTCTGGATGTATCTGGCGAGCTCAAAAATCGCGGTGGACGCGGATTAAAACCGGGTTATGAAAGTCGGGTCCTGGAGATGGGGCAGGCCAAATTTTTGATGGCTCCTCTGGATGATAAAGGGCAACAAATAGATTTCTCGTTTAAGGAAGCGGTATTTAACGATACAGAAACCATAGCTGAATCCTTGTATAGCAAACAGGATCATTTGCAGAGATTAAAAGCTATAGATGCTCAATTTCTTGGATACGAACAGGATTCAAGCTCAGCCCAATCGCTTCCTCTGTTTCGTTACCGTATAGGGAAGAACAAACTCTCTATAGAGACCCATATAGCGGTGAATGGCGCGACGACGATTCGCATTCGTGGCCAGTTTGTAACATCTCAAACATTTACGATTAATACTGAAGTTCTACACGATGTCCAAGTCTCGGTTGGCGATGTAAAAGCCAATTCGACCGAGGCGAAAACAATATGGAGGATTCCTGCAAAAGCCAACGGAGATATCGTCTTGAATGCCCGGCTCAAATTGGCATCATCAAGCTGGCGGCCGAAGTCATCTGATTTTGTATATCAAAAACAGAAACTGCAGATCATTCCCGCTCAGGCAGAATTAGCGGAAGGTTATCGGGTGGAAAGCTATTTGCCCCCTCGTGATAACTACGGTAGAGAGCAACTTTTCGAAGCCTTGGGGCTGGCGGTCGCAGAAGATGGGACCATTGTTGTCGCCACGCGCACAGCCGGTATTTGGCGCATCGTGAAGGGTGAGTGGCAACTTTTTGCAGAAGGCGTTTTCGATAGTCTGGGTGTGTTGATTGAAGACAAGAAAGGCTTACAGCTAGTCGTCGGCCAAAAAGCCGAACTAACTCGCATCACCGATACGAATAACGATGGTCGTGCCGACAAATTTGAAACGTTATTTGATGTGCACAGCTATCACGGAAACTATCATGCTTACATGCATGGCCCGGCACGCGGTTCAGATGGTGCATATTATATTGCGCTGAATCTTTCCCACAGTGATGAGGCTGTCTACAAAGCTGGTGGTATGTATATGGGCACTTCGGGCGGATTCAGCGGATGGGCTATTCGTGTTACACCTGAAGGCAAATACGAATTATGGGCCAACGGATTGCGTAGCCCGGCGGGAATTGCAACGGCACCGGATGGACGCTTGTGGTACTCCGATAATCAAGGTGAGTTTGTCGCAACGTCCAAAATTTTTGTATTGAAAAAAGATGCGTTTTACGG
>CAMPIG010000514.1 GCA_946886255.1 uncultured Cellvibrio sp.
CAGTAACATCGCCAACATGCTGCTGATACTGGGGGTAAGTGCACTGATTATGCCTTTGACCATCCATATCAAATCCCTTCGGCGTGATGGTCTATCTATGTTGGCTGCCACGCTTCTGTTTATGGTGTTGGCCAACTTGTATGGTTTGAGCCGTCTTGACGGTTTTATTATGTTTGGTGTGTTGGTCGCCTACCTTATCTGGGCTTATCGCAGCGAGCGTGAACACCTTGATGATCCTGTTGCGGAGCTTCATCAGGCCGAAGCCAATGAATACGAGAATCTGCCGCTGTCCGTACCATTGACACTGTTATTTTTGATAGGCGGCTTGGGTTTGCTCGTGCTTGGAGCGGATCGTTTTCTAGTGGGGGCTGTAGGCTTGGGCCAAGCCTTCGGCGTACCGGAAGCTATCATCGGTTTGACGGTAGTCGCGGTAGGAACCTCGTTGCCGGAGCTTGCGGTATCGATTATTGCCGCGATTCGACGACATGCAGATGTGGCCATAGGCAATGTCCTCGGTAGTAACATCTTTAATTTATTATCGATTCTGGGAATCGCATCCATCTTGCAACCGCTGCCGTTTGGCGGTCGTTTGCTGGCGGTTGATCAGTGGGCGCTATTGGGTATATCGATATTGCTGTTGTTGTTTTTATTTTTCGGATTAAGTTTGTCGCGTTTGAAGGGAGCGGTGCTGCTACTGGTTTATGTGGTCTATGTGGTGACGATGTTTATTACTCAGGGTTCATGACTCAGGGCTAAAGTAAAAAGAAAGCCGGTTTTGCTCAGCCAAGACCGGCTTTTTTATGCCTGTATGATTCAGACCAATTCCTTGTCAGTTGCAAAGGACAATGCAAACGACTTGGGTCCTACGTTGATGGCGCCAGTCATACTCATCATCGACAACATGGTTTTGACGCCGTGTTGTTTACAGAATTCGCGAAACTCTACCATCACGGGTTCATCCTTAATTTCTTCCAGCAAACCGCCGTAACTCATGGCGACTACGTCACTGGTTAATCCCTGTTTAATTTGCTTACGCACATGATCCAGCAGCTTCCCTACTGCGCCGATAAATCCTTTACCGGTATCCATTTTTTCGGTTTCGCCGCGATATAACTGCACAATCGGGCGAATATTGAACATGCTGGCCAACTGGAAATTGATCCAGGAGATATTGTTGTCTCCCTTGCGCAAATGGCGACGGTCGCGCATGTAAGAGAGATCATTGGGAATGATGTAGCCATACACGTTTTCTCGCATGTCGTCGATTTCGCGAATGGCTTTACTCAGTGGAATTTTTTCCTGGTGAATTTTTTTCACCAGTTCGTACACCAACAAGGCATGGCCGGTAAACATCGACATGCTGTCGTACAAACGAATACGAAAGGGAATGCGGCTGGGGTCGATCTTTTCCAGCTCGCGGAACTTGGGTTCGTTGATCAAGGCGGCTTCTGAAACGCGCTTGAATACATCGCTTTTCTTGCTGTTGATGGTGACAACCTGCACCAGATCATACTTGGGCAGCAAACGATGTTTGAGAATCTTGGTCATGTCATCCACTGACAGCGGGTCGGATTGTGCGAGCCCGAATTTTTTCTTTGAATGATTTTTGTAGAACTGCAACATGGTTTGCGGATCACGGTAGTCGAGATGTTGGCCACCGTCGTAATTGATGTAAATCGGTAGAACCTCGATATTGTGTTGCTGGATAAACTTGGCCGGCAGATCGCAGGTGGAGTCCACCGCTATACAGGTTCTTGCTGCCATGATTGTGTGCTCCGGTGTTTTATTTGTTGTTGGATGTTTGTTGTCGATCAGTGAGGGTCATGTCGATGGTGACATTATTGGCCGGAGACGGCGTTACGGACAGCAGCCAACAACACTGCGTGTTGTGCGGGAGATTCACAGCGTGTTGTGCGACATAGCGCACATGAGGGCAGAAAAAGAGAAAATGTTTGTCAGCCGCAGCGGCTAACTGGCAATGGGTAGAGTCAGAATGAACACCGCACCACCCAAAGAAGAACGGTCAATATGTAACTGGCCGCCGTAGCTGGTGATTATGTCGGCGCTGACAGCCAAACCGATTCCCTGGCCTGGTTGGGTGGTGTCGAGGCGCTGGCCGCGTTGCAGAATGCGCTCTTGTTGATCTGGCGGAATGCCGGCGCCGTCATCGCTGATATTGATGACTAGCTGCTGCTGTTCTGTGTATGCGTCCAGCCGAACCTGGCGGTGGCAATACTTAAAGGCGTTCTCCAGCAGGTTGCCGAGCAACTCCAGCAGATCCTGCTCATCGCCGACAAACATACTGTTTTGATTGACGCTGGTCTGGCAGTCCACCTGCTTGTCCCGATACACTTTTTGCAGTGCCGCCACCAGTCGCTGAATCACCTGCTCAACATCAATGCGTTGATTCAATCCTTGTTGTTGGCTGGATACCGCACGCTGTAATTGATAAGTCACGACCTGGTTCATGCGCATAACCTGTTCCGCGAGCGTCTGCTGCAAATCACCATCGTTGGCATCCTGGCTCAGCTTGCCCTGTAAAACTGCCAACGGGGTTTTCAAGCTGTGAGCCAGATCGCTCAGGCTATTGCGGTAGCGTTGGCGCAGTGCTTCTTCCCGTGCCAATACCAGGTTCAGGTTGTCGACAATGCGTTGCAGTTCGCGCGGATGTTCCCCCGCGATGTTCCGGGTATCACCACTTTGCATGGCCTTGAGTGCACGCGCTAATTTGCTGAGCGGACGTAAGCCCCAGCGAAGGATGACTGTCTGGGCCATCAGCAGCAGCAATCCTGCCGCGCCTAACCACCGCCAAAGTTGATTGCGGTAAGCTGTTAACTCGGCTAAAAATGCATCGCCATCATGGGTCACCGCAAAGCGAAACGGGTGGCCCTTGCCGCGGGCATCCTCCCAAATGACATCGTAATGCGCACTGAAACGCAGGCTTCCATCATGCGTTTCTTCCTGCACAATCAGTTGCCCTACGGTGGACTGTTCGGCAAATCTGTCATTGCTCGGTGCGTCCATCAGAGCGGCAGAATTGGAACGCCAGATTAATTCTTTTTCTTCGTTATAAATGTAGGCATAGAGGCCGGAATTCAGGCGCTCGAAATCCGGCTCCATCAAGACCGTGGGCATCTCCAGATTGACTTTGCGGGTGCGGATGTTGGGCAGCTCCGCGACACTGCATAACAAATATAAGTGGG
>CAMPIG010000515.1 GCA_946886255.1 uncultured Cellvibrio sp.
TGAGCGGCTCATAGAAAATCCTTAAATCAATAATAATTTTATGAAAAGATTGACGGTTATCTTGTGCAAGCATCTCAACCGATGTGTCATCTCTGACTAACATTTTCCTGTAGCTGAATAAATGCCTGTGCTTGTCGTTTGATATCCGCAGCAGCAAATAAACTGTGGCTGACCGCCAGAATGTCCGCCCCCGCTGCCAATACCTTCGCACCATTTTCCAGGGTAATTCCACCTATGGCGACAATGGGCGTCGGTTTACATAAATCACCGGCTTCCGTCAGTAGCGACAGGGATGCTGGCGGCGCATCAGGTTTGGTATTGGATGGAAAGAAACGGCCGAAGGCCACATAACTCGCTCCCTGTTTTATCGCGCGCTGGGCAAGAGGTAGGGAAGCGTGGCAAGTCACACCAATGATTGCATTAGCCCCTAAATATTCGCGCGCAATACTCGGGCTGCCATCATCCTGACCGAGATGTACGCCGTGAGCACCGATGGCCTTAGCCAACTGCACATCGTCATTAATGATCAACTGTGCATCATACCCTTGGCAGATGTTCAATAATGTTTCGGCATCGGTTAGCCGTTGTGCTTTGTTGCCGGACTTATCCCGGTACTGAATCAAACGGCAACCACCTTCCAGAGCAGCGGTTACCCCGGCAAAAAGTGCTTTGCCGGGCATCAGCAGGCTATCGGTAATCGCATACAGCGATGTAGTAATTAAATGATTCACAAGGGATTATTGATGTTCACAGTGAGTTTAAAAAGGTTTAACAACGACCAGGATGACAATGCCGAGCAATAGTAAAACGGGAAATTCATTAAACCAGCGAAAAAACACATGGCTGCGTTGGCAGCGGTCATCACGTAATTGTTTCAGGTAAATCAGGCACGCATGGTGGTAGCCCACCAGCATAACGACCAGCGCCAGTTTGCTCCAATACCAGATGGACTGTGAGTAATAAGCCCAATTTAAATGGCTTAACCAGGCGCCGAAGATAATGGTTGCAATCATCGAGGGTGTGGCTATTCCGCGATAAAGTTTGCGTTCCATGATTTTGAAACGTTCGCGGCTAACAAGATCCTCACTCATGGTGTGATAGACAAATAACCGCGGCAGATAAAACAGTGCCGCAAACCAGGTAATAACAGAAATAATATGAAAGGCCTTGATCCAGAGCATGAAAGCAATCTCACAATCAGATTCGGTAATAATTTTCCAGTTTGTCCCGCGTGACGATACCTTTGATCTTATCGACTCTTTTAACCTCGTCGCTATGAATGTCGGCGGAGGTAATATAAATCGCATCCGCCTGTGCCGCATTCATGGTTTGCAAGGCTTCGTAAAGGTTGGCCTCGATACTCACAGCGGCTAACTGCAAGCGGCGTGCAGGCAGCTCTAGCAGATCCAATAGACTGGATTCTTCGCTGTGCTCGTCTAAAGGATGTTGCTCCAGGTGGTGGACCAGGTCCGCCGGGTGCAGCAGTATGATTTCGTCCTCTATCAGAATCCAGTGCGGATGATGCTGCAGCAATGTTTGGGCATGCCGTTGATCCAGTTGTCGCGCTGAACGCACAAAATGCCGATCCATCATACCGCGTACGCCGGAGCGGCTGAGCATCTGGTGAATCATGCCGAATTCGGGGTTGAGAGGTTCGCGGTATTTACCCTGAATGCGTAACAGTGTCTGGAATAAACCATCGCAACGAAATACCCAGCGGGTTGTGAGGCATGCAGCCACCACCACCAGCATACTCGGGAAGATGATGTGTGGATTGTAGGTTAACTCCATGATCGCCATCATGGCTGCCAAGGGCGCATTTAATACCGCGCCCATCATCGCGCCCATGCCCAGGATGACATAGAAGCCGACGTCACTGGCTGAGCCGGGCATCAGGATATGCGCGATAACACCCACCGCGCCACCCAGTGTGGCACCCATTACCAAACAAGGGCCGACCACGCCGCCGGGCATGCCAACCCCGAGACTCACCCCGGTAGCAATCAGTTTGGCAATGACGATGGCGATCAACAGGCCAAGCCCTAATTCACCGCCAATGGACGCGGAAATAGTGTCATAGCCTACCCCCATTATTTGGGGAAACCAGAGTGCCAACAGACCGGTAATGACACCGGCAAATAGAAAACGCAGCCAGATGGGGCGCGCTAATGATTGCTTGCAGCACAGTGCCTGAAGCCGAATGAATGCGGCAGCAAATACCGCCACAACCAGGCCGGTAAAAGCCATAAACGGCAACTCAACGATATTCCCCATCACAATTTGCGGCGTGATAAATGTAATGTCCGGACCAAAAACCAGGTGGGTAATGGTGGTACCGGCAACCGCAGCCAGGATGACCGGGATAAACCCGGCGATGGTGTATTCCATCATGACCACTTCCATGGCGAAGATCACGCCGGCCATCGGAGTATTAAAAGACGCAGCAATTGCAGCCGCCACGCCGCAACCGGCTAACGGGCGCAGACTATTATTAGGTAAGCGCAGCCATTGCCCTAACAAGCTGCCGCAGCCAGCACCGAGATGCACTGCCGGGCCTTCACGACCAACCGATTGCCCGGCAAGTAAACACAGGGCACCGCCACCAAACTGATTAATGAAATTCCCTAGGGGCATGCGCCCTTGATGGTTTTGAATGCGATCAAGCACATGGCCAATCCCGGCTGGGTGATACAGTTTGTTAACCCGTTGCAAAATCAGGCCTAACACAAGTCCGCCAATTACCGGTAACAGAAAGCGCGAGCTACTGGACAGCGCTTCAAAATTTTCTCCGTGATCGGGGAGCGAAAGGCCCAAGGGGATGTCGATGACCCAACGGAACAAGACAATAATCAGGCCTGCCAGGATACCGGTGATCAAACCCAGCAAGGTGAGTTGGGGCAGGGCATCGATATGAGCCAGTTGATCGCGCAGGTTTTCTGCTTTCAGTGATAGACGGGAATGCAGCACCTGGAGTCGGGCGTGGGTGATCTGCGAGGCTTTCGTGAAAAGGACCATGAGGACTCCCGACAGGGGGCGAGGGTTCAGCGTTTTGCGCGTATGTTAAGCCCTTGCATTCAATACTTTCGATTTATCGACAAGGCTTTTATCATAGGCCCTCGATCAATGCCGGGCACAATAGCCTAGATGACAAGAGTTAAGCAAATGAAGGGGTTACATGTGATTAAAGCAGGTATCGTTGG
>CAMPIG010000516.1 GCA_946886255.1 uncultured Cellvibrio sp.
TAGAGTCTGTTACGACCGAATATTTTCATTATGTGATCCTCGCTATTGTTAACTATCTTTTATCACGTTGAATATTATTTTTTTGATGCCGCGTCTCACAGCAAAAATACGACACGGCACAAATAGCCGAAGAATATCGTGAAGCATGACCGATCCACTTACGGCAGACGGAAAGAGTCGGGAAGAATGTGTCCGCTATTCCGAACGATAAAACTGATGCAGTGATGAGAAAAAGTATGCGCAGTTATTATTTTGAACGCATGGGGAATTATCTTAAGGACTATCGATTGTGCGTGTCTATAGCAAACACAACAACAATTTAATTTGAAATCGATTTCAATTTTTTGAAAACGTTTGCAGACGAGTTTTTTCTCGAGGGGATCACACTTTGCCGTGTGGAAATTTTATGATCAGGGTGAAAAACACAGAATTAACGAAGACTTAAAAATAGAAGTCATCTTAAAAATAAGAATTAATGGGTACTACCATTCAATGCCTTTCTGAGCTTTCACGCCTTGGTCAAATGCGTGTTTAACCGCCTTGATCTCACTCACCGTATCCGCCATGTCAATTAAATATTGTTTGGCACCACGACCGGTGATGATGACATTTTGATTTGCCGGTCGGTTGTTGATGGCAGTTAGGATTTTTTCTTTGTCGAGATATTTGAAATTCAACATGTAAGTCAGCTCATCCAACAACACCAGATGAATCGTCGGATCGCGCAACACATGTTCACATTCGGCCCACACCTGCTCAGCGGCCTGGCGATCGAGTTCCGCATTTTGGGTTTCCCAGGTGAAGCCCGTGCCCATCACATAATATTCCAGTTGTGGCACTGCATCGCGAAAGATACTTTCGGTTAAAAAATTCTTCTCGCCACATTCCCAGGTGCCTTTGATGAATTGCACAATAGCCACTTTATAACCGTGGCCCAAACAACGCAGCGCTGTACCAAAACCGGAACTGCTTTTACCTTTACCATCACCGGTTAACACAATCAACACACCGCGCTCCTGATCCGCCTGCGCGATCTTTGAATCGACAATCTCTTTACGCTGCTGCATGCGTTCTTTGTGGCGTTGGGTTTTATCGGTGGTCATCTTAGGTCTCGCCGTGAGTGAAGGTGTAATCATGCCATCCCTGGCACTTATCTTAAAAGCGATAGGTAATACTCGCCTCGTACTGACGCTCCGGCTGCGGGTATTCGTAATTGCCGCCGAAAGGTGAATAACCCACGTAATCCGCATAGGTTTCATCGGTCAGGTTTTTTACGCGTACACCCAATTCCAGATCCTGGATTGACCAGAGCAGGTTGGCATTGAATACCGTGATGGATGGCACTTCGCCCTGGGTGTTGGCATCATCGCCGATGCGATAGCGGGAACCGGTGTAGCTCGCATCCACGTATGCGCTGAGTTGCTGCGTAAAGCTGAACACGATAGCGATGTTAGCGGTATGTTCTGCTACAAACGGTACCTGCTTGCCATCGAAATTACCGGAGGTTTGTTCGGCATCGGTAAAGGTGTAGTTGGCGCGCAGTCCCAGTTGTGCACTGAGATCAATATCCGCATCCAGCATCAGGCCGCGTCGTTCGGATTCCGGCAGATTGATATTGGCGCCGTAGGTGCCCGACATCGGGTCGTACATAATTTCATTATCAACGGTCATTTGATAAGCCGTGACGGTTGCGTTAGCTGCATTGCCTTGCCAACCCAGACCCGCTTCGTAAGACTCGCTGGTTTGTGTTTCGAGGAAATTTACCTCCGGCAAGGTAAAGCCATTTTCATCCGCGCTGGCAAAACGGAAACCTTCTGCGTAGCGAGTAAAGATTCGCCAGGCATCGTTAAGCTGATAATTCGCACCTAACTCATAAGCACTGAGATCGTCTTTATGGGTTTCGTCGGCAGTAATATCGCGATCTTTCACTTCCGAATAGCGCGTACCGGCAGTGACTGCCAACGCGCGTGTTACGGAATAAATAATTTGTCCGTAATAACCGTCGATATCCTGCTCGATATTGACGAAGCGATCTGCGATAAAATAATCCGCCTCTACCTTGTCGTAACCGATGGTAATCACCGCGTCGCCGTTAGTGGTAGGCAAGCGACCGATCAGACGCGGTGTAATATTTTTTACGCGTAACTCCTGCAAGCTCGGCTCGCCAAAACCGTAAAACGACAGCGCGTCTTCATCGCGATCAGCGTACTCTGCCAACAGTTGCCATTGTTCAGTTAAACCGACGGCGCCACCAACACGTACAATATCTGTTTCCTGATTGGCGAAGTTATTCGGGCTATTGGTCTGTCGACGATCCTGTTCGACTTCGGCATCGCTCAAAGAGCCAGGCATACGCAGGTCATCATCAATACGCTGGCCTTCGATAAACACATGACCACGCGCAAAATCGTAACGCAGATTGCCGAGGAAATTTTCATAATCGGCCTGGTTATTATCGCGGTAGTTATCGGCCTGACGTTTCTGCGCCGACACGTTGTAACCTAATCCGTTGGCAAAACCCTGGTTTACACTAGCGGTGTAACTTTCCAGATTATCGCTGCCCGCTAACACTTGTACCGAGCCGTGAATTTCACCGCGCACCGCGCTACGGGTAATGATATTAATCACACCGCCCACCGCTTGATCGCCGTACAACACACCGGCGCTGCCCTGAACAATTTCAATGCGCTCAACATCTTTCAACGCGATGGTGTTTAACGAGGGGCCGGCAAGACTGGGATTATTGAGCTTGCGACCGTCTACCATCACCAACGTATTGTTGGACGCATTGGAGGCAAAACCGCGCATCGCAATGGTCACGCTGCGACCGCCGCTGCCATCGAGATCTTGCAATTGGATACCGGCCTGCGTGCGTAATACTTCACCGATTTGCGTCGCACCGCTCTGGCGAATTTGTTCGCGATCGATCACGGTGATGGTGGTTGCCAAGGGCAATTGCGGACTTTCGCTACGCGTGCCGCTGACATAGATTTTTTCGATTTTGGGCTCGTCTACCGCGTGCGCGGCAAAACTCGCAGACAGTAAAAAGATAGCAGCGCTTAAGGGCGCACGCGAAAAATAAACAGTGGACATATGGTTCCCCAATCAGGATAAACAGGCGATTGAGGGAGGGATAAGTGGAAACAATGTGTACAAAAACCAGCGATGGTCAACACAGGATTACCACCGATGAAGCCCTC
>CAMPIG010000517.1 GCA_946886255.1 uncultured Cellvibrio sp.
TATGGTGGGTCGTGCGCGATTCGAACGCGCGACCAATTGGTTAAAAGCCAACTGCTCTACCGACTGAGCTAACGACCCAAAAGAGGCGCGTATATTAAAGATTTAAACAAAAAAAACAAGCGCTTTTTGGCCATTCATCACGAAAAAATGCTCTGCCAAACAATGGGTTAAAAGATGCACAACATCGGCGAACAGGTTGGGATCAGTGCCGGTAATGTGTCGGGTCCGCGACCCCCGCCTGGACAAAACCGGCACGGCGCAAACGGCAGCTGTCGCACTTGCCGCAGGCTTCGCCTTGATCATTCGCTTGATAGCAGGAGACGGTCAGACTGTAATCCACCCCTAGGGAGATCCCTTGTTTTATGATGTCAGCCTTACTTAAATCGATAAGCGGTGTTCGGATTTTAAGGCGATTGCCTTCTGCTCCCGCTCGGGTCGCCAAGTTTGCCATGACTTCATAAGCCGCAATGTAATCCGGCCGACAATCGGGATAACCCGAGAAATCGACCGCATTGACGCCGATAAAGATATCGTCCGCACCCAACACCTCAGCCCAACCCAGCGCGATGGATAAAAATACCGTATTGCGCGCCGGCACATAGGTGACCGGAATGCCAGTGGTTTCCTCTTCCGGCACCGAGATGGCGTCATCGGTCAACGCCGACCCGCCAATACTGCGCAGATCCAGTTTTATCACTTTGTGCTCCACGCTACCCAGCGAACTGGCCGTGCGCTCCGCCGCCAGAAGTTCGCTACGGTGGCGCTGACCGTAATCAAAACTGAGGGTATAACAGGCATATCCCTGGCTGCGGGCAATAGCCAGCACAGTGGTGGAATCCAACCCACCCGACACAAGTACCACCGCTTTTTTTTGACTCATCGTCTGCACCTCATTAAGTCTCTGGTCTTCAGCCTTGGCGGCAGCGTTGCAGTAGCTGAACTGCTGTTATAGCCGGAAAATCAGTGGCCCGGCGTATCGTTCCATAACAATTTATGAAGTTGTAACTGGAAACGCACCGGCAAGTTATCCGCAATAATCCATTCCGCCAGCTGCACGGGTTCTATCTGGCCAAAACTGGGAGAAAAAAGCACCTCACCCACCCGCTCATGCAGGCGATGCTCATCCAGCTTGAAGCGCGCCCATTCATAATCCTCTCGATGAGAGATAACAAATTTCACCTGATCCTGCGGTTGCAATAACGGCAGATTTTCCCAGCGATTGCGATTAACTTCACCGGAACCGGGGGTTTTGAGATCCATGACTTTACTCACCCGGGCATCAACTTCGTCCAACGGCATAGCTCCGCTGGTTTCAAGCGATACCTGATAACCGGCGTCACACAATTGGGTGAGCAACGGGATGCAATCCCTTTGCGCCAGAGGTTCACCACCGGTGACGCAGACGTAACGCGGCCGATAGCTGGCCACCTTTTCCAGAATCGCGCTCAATGTAAGTCGCTCACCGCCATAAAACGCATACGCCGAATCACAATACCCGCAACGCAACGGACAACCGGTCAAACGTACAAATACCGTCGGCAAGCCGACTGTGTTCGACTCGCCTTGAAGGGAGTAAAAAATCTCGGTGATTTTCAGGGTTATATCGGTCATAAGATATTGGCCACGATGGGCAAAGGACGAGGTACCGCTACGCCCGGTAAGCAGGAAAAGACGCGCAGTTTACCCAAACACCCAGCAGTATGCGAGCGACAGGTTTGTCTGTGAAAGTGCAGGCTGGTATCCTGAGTGGTCGTCTGTGGGCCTTTTGGGTAGCGGCGATCCCCCAGAAACAACGTGGCTCGAGCGAGATACCTGATCAGCATCATGAAACCGATCAAAACCAAACGCCAATTACGCGATGAACTCAATCAACAGGTCAATGAGTTCATTGATCACGGGGGCTCCGTAAAAGAAGTCCCACGTGGATTAAGCGGTCGCGAAGATACGCGTGGCCCACTGGTTAGCATCTTTGATGGCCAAGGTGGGGAAGATCGCACACCGGTTCCGGAAGTCGTTGCCGCTATCGAAGCACGCCGCAAACCCCATCCGCCACTTCACAAAAGTAACCGCAAACCCCGCCCACGCAAGCGCGTTATCCTGGATGACTTTGGCCAGCCACTGCGCTGGGAATGGGTGGAGGAATAACAGCCGTTTTACTGCGTTGCTTGGCTAAACAAGGGGAGAAATTGCGCCCACTCTGTAAAGACACAGGTCACACCAAAATCATCCAACTCCTCCTGCGTCAAATGCGGGCGGTAACACCACACAGTCGCACCGCTGTGAACACCGGCACTGACGCCTGGAAAGCTGTCTTCCACAATCAGGCAACGCTTTATATCAAACCCAAGCGTGGCGGCGGCGCGCTGGTAAATTTCGGGGTTAGGCTTGGCCACCCCCAGCGTTTCCGTATCGAAACGATGTTCGGGCGGGAAAAAAGTATCCAACCCTGTGTGCTTCAATTTCACATCAAGCTCGCGCGCTTGTGAGTTGGTTACCAGGGCATAGGGTAGTGTCAACGATTGCAGAACCTCTTTTATACCCGGCATTGCAACCAGTTCCTGCTCCATCAACTCGCGAAAGTAACGGCGATTATCTTCCATAAAATTTTCTGGCAGCGGGCTGCCGCGATGCGCCTCGATCAAGGCAACACATTGGGCAAAACTTTGCCCGGTAAAGGTTGTGGCAACCTCATCCAGACTCATGGTTATATTGATATCCTGCAACGAGCGATGCAGTGCACGGGTTGCAATGACCTCAGAGTCCACCAGCACACCATCGCAATCAAACAATACCGCTTCAAAAACAACAGACATAACATCAGGGTCCTCAAGACAGAAGAAACAATTTATCCGCAGATAAAACAGGGGGGAGATTCTTATTAGAAGGGAATTCAACTGACAGGCGAGCATGGCCCGCCTTGGTTTACAGCCAGTCCTTGCTTTTGAAATACCAGTAAGGGGCTAATGCACTCGCCACCATCAGGCACAATCCCAACTCGAAACCGTACTGCCAATGAATATGAGGCATAAACTCAAAGTTCATTCCGTATAAACTGGCTACCACTGTCGGCGGCAGAAAGATAACCGCAGCGATAGAGAAGGTTTTAATAATCTGGTTTTGTTCGATGTTAATAAAACCCTGCGTCGAGTCCATCAGGAAGTTAATCTTATCGAACAGAAAAGCCGTGTG
>CAMPIG010000518.1 GCA_946886255.1 uncultured Cellvibrio sp.
ACTTGCGTTGCCAGGTCAGGCCGCTGTCCAGTTGCGAGCGGTTAATAAAACCTAATTCAATTAAAATCTCGCCCAACTCCTTATGGCTGCCATCGTCCTCGTCATGCTGCGCGTTGAACAATCGCTCTTGCTGCGTTTCAATCGCGCGCATCAGCTGGTGACGCGTCAGCGTCCCACGTTCAACCAGCAGATCGCCGAGGCGAGTGGACTTATGAATATCGGACATAGATAACCTCCTGTTAGTATGCGTATATAAGGAGCCGTTTTTATAGTCGCATGAATCTAAAAGCTGACCATCAAGCTGATGGCGCGATTCAATAAGGCGAATAATAAAGATAGACGGTGCATTTCAGTATAGAAAGTGCGCGACACAATATTTTTAACAGACGCCGAAAATTTTTCCGTGTAGTTTAGGATTTTCGCGACAAACGCAATAAGGCATATTTATTTATATCTGTGTGATAACGTTCAGCAGGAGGTAGTTCGGCCATGTGTATAAGATATTTTCGCGCTAGGGTAGTTCGAGTTTCGTGGCTGTTAACCGGACTTATGGGCAGCGCATGGGCCAGTGCGGATGCCTGGTATTCCTCTCCATCGGTATTGCCAAAACGTTATGCACATTTATCACTGGGCAGCCAACCGATGGATGAATCCTGGTATCTGCACGATGAAGCGGATAATCATTATGTGGCAGAAGTCGATGCCATTCATCACCTGGGTTTGATGCTGCAGTTCCCGCGCGCAAACGGTGTGATTGAATATGGCTTCGAAGGCGGGGCACATGTGGGTTACAACAGCGACCGTCGTTTGTTTATTCGCTTGGGTAGTGAGAGTTCGGTGGTGGATATTGATAGCAGTTTATGGGCGGGCGATTTTTCTGCGGGCACGTTTGTCAGTATCAAGCCGCAGTCCTGGTTACGTTTTTTTTACGCGGCGGGGCCGAGTCTGTATTGGGGCAAAATCAACAGCGACGATAACGCACAAAACGATGACGGATTTGTGATTGATACGCGCTCCAATAACGATGACATCGGCTTGAATATTTATCAGCGTGCGGGTGTTGAATTTACGTTTCCCAACGGCTTTTCTCTCGGCGCCAGCGTACGCCACATCAATGCCACGCTGGATTTCGGTCCTAATGGACGCATCGATATTAATGAGCCGCATTATTCAGTATTATTAGGCAGTCAATTCTGATTTTTTGCAGGACTCTACTTTGCCGCCCTCCCTTCGTTTGCTCGCGCGTGATCCTTCGTTATCCATCCCATTATTGGCTTTGATCCTGGCCCTGCCGTTCTTTTTTATCGGCGGGCCTGACTGGATGTCCGGTCCTTTGTTTCGCGCTGTGTGGGATTTGGGCCATATCGGTTTTTTTGCGGTGCTGCTGATGTTGATCCAACGCCGCCATCCGCTGGACAATTGGCGCTGGTGGCTGTGGGTTACGCTGGTTATTTTTGCGGTAGGTGGTGTGATTGAGTTTCTGCAAACAAAAGTGGGCCGCGATGGTAATTGGGGTGATGTGTTGGGTAACCTTACCGGCGCCTGGCTGGGTTTATTCTGGTTTCAAAAACCCAAGCCACTGGTGTGGTTTGGCCGAGCTGCTGCATGTGTTCTGTTGGTTTTTCCCTTGCTCACGGTAGCCAGATTGGCGTTGTTGCAATACCAAACCGCACAAGTATTTCCTTTGTTATGCGGCTTTGAACATCCCCGCGACTTCACCCGTTGGGATGGCAACCTGGAACGCTCGACCGAGCACGTTACCCAAGGGCAATATGCCGCAAAAGTAACCTTGAGTACGCACGGCTTTGCCAAGGCTGCTCTGCGTCAATTTTTCGGTAACTGGAGCGAGCACGACTATCTTGCATTCGATATTTATAACCCGGGTGCGGAACCACTGAACATGACCCTGCGCGTTCACGATGCCCGCCATGAATTAGGCAACTACGCACACACGGATCGCTTTAACACACGCATTGTCCTTGAGCCCGGTTGGAACGAATACCGCTTTGCACTGCAAACCATTGCTGATGCACCGCAAGGTCGAAAAATGGAACTGCCGTTGATTCGTGGAGTGGAAATCTTTGCATCGGGGCTGACGGAGCAGAAAATTATTTATGTGGATAATATGCGGCTTGAATAACAACGAGTGTTTATAAAAAGGTGGCGGCAGAGCATATTGCTGTGCCGCCACAAAGAAGTCACAGGATTGGTGACTTTGTATAGAGATTGTCTTTAAAGCTTGTCTTCAATCAGCAATTATTTTTTCTCCGGGTAGCTGAAAAACACTTTAGTCGCCGCAATACCCGTCCCCGGTCCGGTCATCCCCTCCGATTCATACTTCACACCGGTGATCACCAAGCCTTCGCTGGCTATCGCCTGCCAGGCGCGGCTGGTTTGCTCGCGATCCAGTTCGGCTTTTTCAAAGTTTAAATCATCAAACACGGTGGCATAGGCTGTGTTGATTAACTCCGCTTTGTAATACGGGCAGGGCGTGGTGATGCAGACAATACCAGTGCTGGAAATACGTAAGTAAGGTCCGTAAGCCTCGCGCTTGTTAGCACTGACCCAGGCGCCGTTGGTGTGCAAGGTTGCCAGACGCGCTGGTTGCTGCGGTGTAATGCCGTTACGGCTGAGCAGGCCGCGCAATAACACCTCTTCACCGTGCATGCGCGCCTCCAGTTCGCGAATCTGCGCTTCTGTCAAACCCAGGCGACGATAGTCGATGTAAGCGACGTAGATGGATTTGGGTGGTAACAGTGAGTGTTCATAAGCGGTGTCGTCATCTTCCAGTTGACGCGAAAACTGATTCACCGGCGTCAGAAACCAACCACCGCAGAGTGGAAACGCGCACTTGCGATAATCCGGTTTAACCAGATAAGTCGAACCTTCATTGGGCGCCGGGCTGATGATATCTTGCGCGAATAGCCAAGGTGAAAAGGCGAGCACACTGACAATACAAATTTTAAACGAACGTGTTATTGACCAACGGAATAAAGATTTCATGGTTGCTGTCCCTCGTTATAAAAATGATTGGGGTTGAAAAACCACCGTGGTGGTTGTCAGGCCATTAGATGCTAGTCAATGAAACACGATACCGCCTTCCGCTTATTTATTTGCACGACAGTAAACTGTAAAAAAATGTAGAAGTGTGATGAGCGGCGCATGACATTTGTCATTGGC
>CAMPIG010000519.1 GCA_946886255.1 uncultured Cellvibrio sp.
TTATCCAAAGAGGAAATGTGATTCTGACCGCAGTCGCTTATAACTTTGTTGAAATAAATCGAGTTCTCCACAAGTTATGGCGTCATATTTTACATTGTCATTCTCGCTGACTCGCTCGTAAAAATTATAAGTACCTATACCAGCGTGCGATAGCGCACATTGTGGCCACAGGATTACGCACCTCGCCGTGATGATCGGGTTCGCACGTTGCTGGCAAATCTTCAGGCAGCAAAAAATTGCAGTAGCGATTTTAGTGTGAGCAGAGACTGCGCTTATTTAGCTTTTCCCACTTCGTGCTTCAAGGATCAGAACGCCTGTTAATGCGTATTTTCTTGCGCAGACGCTATCTGGCTGACGGCTCCGACACTAGCATGCAAGTCCTTTGGCGGCGCGGCTTCGCGAGCTGTTGTCACTTTGCGATGAAAGGTGGGACCTAATCCACCTTGCCTTTCGCAGCCAAAGTGGGACGAAGGCTTTCAGTGGATTGTGCAATTCTGGTTATACAAGGACATATCGGTACAGGTTTTGCCCTGCCGGCTTCAGGATAACAATAATTGACGAGGCCCAAAGAATGAAAAAGACAATCATGGCGCTGGCAATGCTAGCCGCCAGTAATACCTCCTTTGCTCAAAGCGCTTGCGGCTGGACAGAAGTCTGGCGCGACGATTTCAACACTCTCAACAAACAAGTCTGGTCCGCTGAAGTGAATGGCGATGGTGGCGGCAACAACGAGTTGCAGTTCTACACCGAACGCCCCGAAAACCTCTATGTCGAAAACGGCCTGCTGAACATCAAGGCGATTCGCGAAGCCTATCAAGGCAAAACCTGGACTTCCGCGCGCTTGCGCTCCAAGCACGGTAAAGACTTTACCTACGGCAAGATGGAAGCACGCATCAAGTTGCCCAATGGCTCCGGCACCTGGCCGGCCTTCTGGATGATGCCCAGCGAACTGCCGCGTGACTCCCACGGTTGGCCCAACGGTGGTGAGATCGACATCATGGAAGCCGGGGGTACCACCGAAGAAATCCACGGCACCCTGCATTACGGTCCTTATTGGCCCTACAACGGCAACACCGGCTGGCCCGATCCCAGCCTGAATACCATCCACCCCGAAGCCGGTCGCACCAAGACTGAATTCCAGACCTATGCGGTTGAATGGTACCCGGACCGCATCGTGTGGCTGGTTAACGATGTGCCCAAGCTTAGTATGACCCGCGCGCAATTGGATGGCCCCAATCCGGTTCGCTCCAACTGGGATGCCTTCTACAATCGTCCTTTTCACTTCATCCTCAACCTGGCCATCGGCGGCTGGTTCAGCGGCAACCCGGATGGTTCCGAGGCGCCGATTCAGTTGATGCAGGTGGATCACGTGGCGGTCTATAAAAATGAGGACACCTGGTCAGTAGAAGGCGATACCTACGCTTATCGTGGTGAAACCCGAAAAACCTATCACATTGACGGCCCCGCAGGCGCCAGCTACCAGTGGAGTGTGCCGGCGGGCGTGAACATCCTGTCCGGCCAGGGCTCCCGTGAGATTACCGTCTCTATCGGTAACAGCGCGCGCAATGGCGACTTCAGCGTGAGCTTCAACACCGGTTGCGCCGGTACCCAGACCTTCAGCAAGCCGGTCACCATTGAGCAGGGCGATGTGCAGGTCGTGACCAACTATGAAAATGGCTTGGGCGTAACCCACCTGCAAAACGGTTTTGCGCTGACCCAAAGCGGTGTCACCACCAACCCGGCACCGAGCGGTATCAACACCTCCAATAGTGTGCTGCATTACATCCGCGATGCCTCCCAGCAGTGGGATAACCTCAAACTCACCGGCTTCGGCAACATCGACGCGGGCGAACTGCGCAGTGGCCGCGCCAAATTGTTTGCGGATGTCTACTTCACCGCAGGCAATAGCTTGCTCGGTAAGGACCTGGGCGGTGGCCTGGAAAATTCAGCCGCTGCTGGCGCTGCGGAACCCTGGGACGGCAACACCGGTCGCCTGGCGCGCTTCCTCGGCACCATGGGCAAACCGGGCCAGTGGCATACGGTAGAGCTGTATTACACCGGTACACCGGACTCCAACATTGCTGCCAGCGAAGCCGATTCCCTGGTGTTTATGGTTCACGCGGGCTTCAACCTGCCGGCGGAGCTGTATCTGGATAACATTCGCATCGTGCGCCCCGACAACGGCTACAGCCTGCAATCCATGGTGGCCAACTTTGACGGCACCGCCAACGGCGCCATCAAAGCCTCACCGGCAACCAGCGGTGCTCACTCCGTGGTCGCCAATCCGGCGCCGAACGGTGTGAATAATTCGGCAAACGTGCTGCGTTATGTGCGTGATCCGGGCGCGACTTACGACACCCTGGCGTTCAACGGCGTGACCGGTATTCCCGATGCCCTCGATGCCCGCCACGGTATGGTGCGGGTACTGGTGGATGTTCATACGACAGCCCCGGCGGGCACCATCATCTCCATGAACCTGGAGAATGAGCTGGCGGCGGCTTCTGTTGGACCGGAAGACTGGCAGGTGGGGCGTCACAGCTTCTATCAGGCCCAGACCACCACCAGCGGTCAGTGGGAAACCCTGGAGTTCAACTACAATTTCCCGGCGGCGCTGGGCGATTGGGAAAACAATCGCGCCTCAGCACCCTTTAATGCGGTGGATCAACTGATCTTCCTGATCACCCCCGGTCAAGCCACCAGCGGTACTTTCCACTTCGATAACGTCCGGGTGATGGCTTACAACGACAACGCCCCGGCCTGTGTGGGCAGCGGTTGTGCGTCCAGTTCGAGTTCCAGCTCGGTACCTTCCAGCTCGGTACCTTCGAGCTCGGTTCCATCAAGCTCGGTGCCATCAAGCAGCTCCAGCGCGCCATCCAGTTCAAGTTCCAGTGTGGTGCCCAGCTCATCCAGTGTGAGCAGTTCATCCTCCAGCAGTAGTTCAACACCGGCGGTGAATCTGGTCTCCAATGGACGTCCGGTCTTTGCCAGCAGCCAGTTGATGGCCGCCAGCAACGCCGTGGATGGCAATGGTGGTACTCGTTGGGAATCCAGCCATGCAGTTGATCCGAGCTGGATCACGGTGGACCTGCAAAGCCCGCGCTACCTGGCGCAGGTGGTGATCGATTGGGAAGCGGCCAACGCGGCCAATTACCAGGTCCAGGGCTCCAACAACAACGC
>CAMPIG010000520.1 GCA_946886255.1 uncultured Cellvibrio sp.
GCAGGGCATCGCTTTGAAATAATTGAAAGTCGGGATGTTTTTCAAATTTCACTTTTAGCCAAGGCACCAGGTCGCGATCCAATTCAATCACGCACAGGTGTTGGCAGGCGTCGGCCAGTAATACAGTAATTGCTCCTTTACCGGGCCCAATCTCTACAATGCGATCATCCGGGCGCGGATGAACGGCGCGCACAATTTCGCGAATTACACCGTGATCGATCAAAAAGTTTTGCCCGAAACGTTTGCGTGCACGATGGGGCGCTTCGTTGTTGTGAAACTTTGCCATAGGATGTATTAACTCTGCGCAAGTGGCATGCATGCCGGCGTGTTTACCGTATTGTGCGTGCCTGGACCATATCGATAGCGTAAGCGAGTGCGGTATGCAGGCTGCCGGAATCTGCTTTGCCGGTGGCGGCGAGATCCAGCGCTGTACCGTGATCCACGGAAGTGCGGATGATGGGCAGGCCCAGCGTGATATTCACCGCCTGACCAAACCCTTTGAATTTTAAAACCGGTAATCCCTGGTCATGGTACATCGCCAGTACGGCGTCAGCATTATCCAGGTATTTCGGTGTAAATAATGTGTCGGCGGGCAGGGGGCCAATCAAGGTGATGTCCTCACCGCGCAAGGTGTTGAGCGTGGGCTCAATGATGTCGATTTCCTCGCGCCCCAGATGACCGCCTTCACCCGCGTGTGGATTCAACCCGCACACATAAATGCGTGGCTCAGCGATACCGAATTGCTGCTGCAAATCACGATGCAAAATCCGGATGACCTGGGTAAGTTCATCGACGTTAATCGCGGCGGCGACGTCTTTTAGCGGCAGGTGCGTTGTGGCTAACGCCACGCGCAAGCCACGGGTGGCCAGCATCATCACAACCTTGGGCGTATGGGTTTTTTCTGCAAGATATTCAGTGTGTCCGCTGAAAGGAATGCCTGCATCATTGATCACGCTTTTATGTACGGGGCCGGTGACCAGCGCAGCAAAGATACCGTTCACGCAGCCCTTGATGGCGATATCCAGCGTGTTGAGAATGTAATTAGCGTTGCGACTGTTGAGTTTTCCCGGGATGACCTTTTCAGCAAGCGCAACCGGTAAAACAGCCAATTCGCCTGCGCGTGAGGCGCTGGGTTTATCCGCCGGATTAATCTCACGCAGGCGCAGTGGTAAGCCCATCGCCTGCGCACGTTCCTGCAAGAGCTGCGGATCAGCAATGGCGACAATTTCATGCACTTGAGCATCCTGCGCGAGCATGATGGCTAAATCCGGCCCGATGCCGGCGGGTTCGCCAGGGGTAAGTGCTATGCGTAAACAGGGAACGTTCATAGAATCAACCGGAAGGAAAAGCTCTGCGCAGTTGTGCTACGCAGAGCGGGGAAATTAAATCTTGATTTCGACGTAAGCCTCTTCGCGAATCTGGGTCAACCAGGATTGAAACTCTTCATCAAAACGGCGCGAGCGAATCAGGTTGGATGCCTGGTTACGTTTCATTTGCTCGCTCATATCTTCCTGGCGTCGTTCCTGCACCTGTAGAATATGCCAGCCGTATTGGCTCTTGAATGGTTCGCTGATTTCACCGACGGCGGTTTCTTTCATTGTCTCTTCAAACGCCGGGACAAACATACCGGGCATCGACCAGCCGAGGTCGCCGCCGCTTAACATTGAGCCGGTATCTTCGGAATTTTCACGTGCCAGTTTGGCGAAGTCTTCCCCGTTTTCGATACGCTTCTTCAAGGCAACTAATTTGGCGCGGGCCTGGCTGTCATCCATAATCTCTGACGTTTTTACCAGAATGTGACGCGCCTTGGTCTGCTCAACCAATTGCGCACCACCGCCACGTTGTTCGATATTTTTCAGGATGTGAAAGCCTGCACCGCTGCGGAAAGGTTTGGTCACTTCACCCGTGCCCAGGGTTTCCAGTTTTTTAGCAAATAACTCTGGTAACTGCGCAAGTTTACGCCAGCCAATATCACCACCTTGCAGAGCGCTCTGGTCATTGGAATGGCTGATGGCCAACTGTTCAAAGTCACCGCCTTTTTGTAATTTGTTATAAATTTCTTCAGCTTCTTTTTCGGCAGCGCTAACCATCGCCGGGTCAGCAGAGCCGGATACCGCAATCAGAATGTGGCCGAGATGAAAATCCGGTGAGGTGGCAAACTTGCCATCGGTGGATTGCAGAAAATTATCAACTTCCTGCTCGGTTACGCGGATGCGGCTGTTCACCACGCCTTGTTGCAACTGGTTGATGGTCAGTTCGGTTTTAATCTGCTGGCGCAATTCATCCAGCGATAAATTTTGCCGTTGCAAGTCCGCCGCTAATTGATCCATGGTCATCTGGTTGCGTTGGGCAATACGCCCAATCGCCTGGTCAACCTCCTCGGCACTGGGGTCAATGTCGTAACGCTTGGCGAGTTGCAGTTGGATGCGTTCAAGAATCAGCTGCTCAAGAATTTGCTTTTCCAGAACTTCTTTGGGCGGTAGTTGGTTGTACTGGGCTTGCAAACGCTCCAGTACGGACGCGGTGCGGGTGTTGAGTTCACTTTCCAACACCAGGTCTTCATCTACGATAGCGACCACGCGATCCAGCATGACGGTTTGTGCTGCACTGAAACCGCCGTTGAGCAAAAGTAGGCCGCCGATTAAACCGGTGGAGATAAAACGTTTAAGCAAATTCTTCTTCATAAAATAATCACTGTTTTAACGATGAGTAACAGAAGCAGTTTGGTGTAACGGGAATGAATTAGCGCATGGATTCTTCCCGTGCGCTGTAACCGATGATGGCTTTGTCGAGCAACTTACCGATCCGCTCGCTGATACTGCCGAGCCCTTTGAGTTGGATATCGACAAAGAATCCTTGATCGTAATCATCCTGGGTGGCGGTCTTTAAAAAATTAGCGTTGTAATCAAAGTTCAACCAGCGGCGGCCCAACAAGCGGATACGGTAACAACAATCGTTGTATTCGAGTCCGGCAAAGGTGTCGAGTTCCAGATTGTAAGTGAAGTCGTAGTTGCTGCGCGCAATCAGGCTCCACTGGTCGTTCACCGGCCAGATCATCGATGCGTCCAGCTGGTCCAGGGTCGATTCCAGAATCGGCACCGGGTTGGAGGGATTGATCATCTGCGGATTGCGCGTGTAACGATAGGACAGGTTAAAGATGCGGTAAGCAT
>CAMPIG010000521.1 GCA_946886255.1 uncultured Cellvibrio sp.
TTGCTGGCGGCTCCCCGCGATTTCGGCGGCCAACAGGGAGTACAAGGTTTCACGGGAAAATGAGCGTTCGGGCGGCGGCGGGGCAGGTGCAGGCTCCACAACCGCGGCGGGTGCTGGCTCGGGGGCTTGGTCGGTGGCTTGCAGGGCGCAACCGCAGACGAGCCAGCAACTCAACAGGCTGGCAGGGAAAAACAGGGAACCTACTTTCATGCTTCAGACAAATCCGGAATCAGGGGCTTGCGACGCGGCCAGCCATCATAAACATAGTGGCACTTTATCTCTATAGACGCTTGGGAATAAGCAGGTAAAAAACTGTACATAGGATTATTAGCCGCCGCCGCTCAGGTGCGCCGGCTGCATTCCTGCACAGCCCGATGCCACAGCAGTCCTGCCAGTATTAACATCAGCATTAATCCTGATGCTCCACCACCGCCGGCGTTGCGCGCTGGTTCATTGCCGCTCTCGCCTTCAAGTGTAACGCTGACCTGGGTATTTGATCCCAGATGGTCACCAGCCAGGCTCAGGTTGACACTGCGATTGCTGCTGGTATCGCTGCGTCGGGTGATGGTCACGGCTTTGTTGCCACTTTCTCCCTCGCCCCAGGTGAGGGAGGTTGGCTCAAGGGTAATAGCCTGGCTCGCCGCATCGTTTAATACCAGTTCCACGGATACACTTCCTTCGTTTCCACCCCCACGTTTCAGGACCAATTCTCCTTGGGTTGCGTCTGCTGCCAGCGTGATCGCTGTGGTGGTGAATCCTATATTGCCGGTCCTGGGAGCTCCGTTGATAAAGACTTTCGCCATATTGGGACTGATAAGGGTGGCACCACCCTGGGGGTCAAACAGGCGTACAAACAACAGTTCGTGCATTTCGTTATCGAGTGCATCGTTATTGATAGTGAGGGAAAAACTTTTGCTCTCGTTTTCGCCATCGGCCCACGCCAGGCTTCCCGAGGTCAGCGCAAAATCTGTGCTATCGGCGGAGCCGGTCCGGGTCTCATAGCCGACACTGATGGCGCCGCTGGTGCCCTGTGTGCGGGCGACTGTGACCGTCAATGTAGTGCCTTCATTGGCACGATATTCAGCTGCACTGAATGACAAGCTGCCTTGTGTCACGGTGAGGGTATTGTCACGTACCACGTAAAGTCCGCTATTTATGTCACTGACCAGGACCAGACCGCTAGGCAGAAACGGATAGGTGCCCCAGGCGCCGTTAAAAGCGGGTAGGTTGCTGACAGGGTAGGTATCAAAAAAACCGGCATCCGTCGGTGTGGCGGGGTTGCTGATATCAAGGACCGTGAGCCCGCGCTCATAGTTGGACATGTAATAGCGATTGCCGCGCACAAAGCCGTTGTGGTCGATAGCGCGGGTGGGGCCGGTGTAAGTGCTCAATAAAACCGGTTGGGTGAAATCAGAAATATCAAAAAAACGCAGGGTGGTGTTGATGCCATAGGTCTGCTCATCCAGTTCATCATGGACTGACATGACCAATTTATCTTCGCTCCACCAGCCGGAATGCACGTAGCTCGCCAGCGGATAGCTGGTGCGCGACAGCTCTACCGGCGCTTGGTTGTTGGTCTTGTCCCACAGGCGCACGTCATTCTCATTGAAATCAAACAGGATCTCGCAGTAATCGCTGGCGTTGCTGCATTGTGAATCCTTGCGCTCATCGAAGACGGCCATGGAAGCTACGTCGTGGCTGTAGTTAGCGCGCGCATTGCTGGCATTGCGGTAAACCGGTTCCGGGTCAATCGGGTTGGTCAATGCGAAGGTATTGAAAGAGCCGCCGTTACGGTTGCTACCGGCCAGGTGTAAAAAAGGTTGCAGGCCGGGCAGCGGAACGCCAGTACTGTAATCCACGTTGCTCAAATAAATATTATGCGCGCTGATATCGGTGGTGTCGGTATTCGCCAGGGTGGCGCGTACCGGTAATTCGTTGAGGTCGATAATCTGCAAGCCCACGGAAGCATTGTCGGCGGTCACATAAGCGTAGGATTTCCACACGCCCTCGCTGGCGGAAAACTGTTGTAACACCTTGATGTCGCGCCAGGTGGTGTCCTGACCGGGGATGCGGGAGATGACCTGTGGGTCATCAGGAGTGGTGATATCCACTACCGCTGTACCGTTGCGCAACCCCATCAATGCATATTCACGCCCATCGTTTAGGTCGTAGTGGCCCCAGATGTCGTTGCCCTGGGTATTGCCGCCTAACTCGCTCAAGGGAATGTGGGCAATCAGGTCAATATTGCTACAGGCAAACTGCCCGGCAACGCCGTTGGTGCAGTTCACATTCAGTTGCTTGCGGCGCATCTCTTCCACGGCATCCATCTTGGTGGACAGCTGCATGCTGGTGGCATCATCCATGCCTTTGCGATCCACGATGATGGTGAAACCTTTTTCTGCCAGCTCATCGGCATATTCCGGCGGTACCCCGACGAGGCGGGTCGGGTGTTGGTTGGTGTCGCGTTTATATTGTTTGGTGGAGTAGCCACCTTTTACCGGGACGACGTTACTGATCAGATAAAAGAGTGTGTCGACGTCTTCAATAGCGTAACTGCCAGCTGCGACGAGAATGTTGTCGCCTTTGCTGGCTTGTTGCGCAGCGTAACCGATGGTCTTGCAGGGCGCAGAGGGCTGGTCACAGCGACCCTTATCTTCGCCGTTCTCGGCAACGTAGCGCGGTTTGTCGTGCTCGGCGTGCGCGCAAGCCCACTGCGGCAGGGTTGCCAAAGTGAATAGCGCAAATAAAGGAAATAAGGATTTCATAATCTTGTTATACGTCCCATGTTGGCAGATGAGCAATCGAAAATGCCGTCTAGCATACGCGTATGGCGCTTCAGACGTTGTGATCCAGTGTAGATTGGTGTCGGATTACGCTGCGCTAATTCGACCTACGAGGCAGAGTACCTGTAGGTCGAGTTAGCGCAGCGTAACCCGACCGGGGGGTTATCCAATATCGCCATGCCCTTCTACAAATAATCCCGCAACAACTCCCGTGCCCACGCCGGCAAGGTGTCCGCATAAATAACCGGCACGCCTGCTTTCAACGCCGCAATCCGCTGCAACGGCATATCCCAGCGGCTGTTATCCAGCAAATACACTTCATCCGCCAGCGGTAGTGCAGTCTTGATATGGCTCAGAGTACGGGGAATCCGGGTTTCAATCTTCTC
>CAMPIG010000522.1 GCA_946886255.1 uncultured Cellvibrio sp.
CCCTATCAGTGATACCACCACCGAACAACACGTCGAACAACTGCTCTCCCGCATGACCCTCGAAGAAAAAGTCGGCCAGATCATGCAAGGCGAAATCCAGGCCGTTACGCCCGACGACATCAAAAAATATCATCTGGGCTCAGTACTCAACGGCGGCGGCTCCATGCCCAACCGTATTGCCAATGCAAAACCGAAAGACTGGCTCGCGCTTGCCGACAGCCTCTACAACGCCTCCATGGATACCAGCGATGGCAAAGTCGCCATTCCGGTTATCTGGGGCACCGACGCCGTACACGGCCACAACAACGTCACTGGCGCGACTATTTTCCCGCACAATATCGGCCTCGGCGCGACCAATAATCCAGAGTTGATTCGCCATATTGGCGCAGCCACTGCGCGCGAAGTTCGCGCGACCGGTATTGAATGGGTTTTCGCACCGACAATCGCCGTTGCCCAAAACGACTTCTGGGGGCGCACCTACGAGAGTTATGCGGAAGATCCAAAGCTGGTGCAGGAGTATGCGCGCGCAATGGTGGAAGGTTTGCAGGGGCAAGTGAATTCCTCGGCATTTCTGCAAGAGCAACATGTCGTTGCCACCGCAAAACATTTCCTTGCCGATGGCGGCACCTTTGGTGGAGATGATCAAGGTGATGCGCGAATCAGTGAGCAGGAATTAATTGATATTCATAATCCCGGTTATCCCGCCGCGCTCTCTGCCGGCGTACAAAGCGTGATGGCCAGCTTCTCCGCCTGGAACGGTGAGAAGATGCATGGCAATAAATATCTGCTGACTGATGTACTGAAAAATCGCATGGGTTTTGATGGCTTTGTCGTAGGCGATTGGAATGGTCACGGCCAAGTGCCGGGTTGTACGAATGATTCCTGCGCGCAAGCCATTAACGCAGGCGTTGATCTGGTGATGGTGCCCTACGACTGGAAACCGATGTATGAAAATACATTGGCGCAAGTGAAATCCGGTGAGATCAGCGCAGCGCGTCTGGATGATGCTGTGCGTCGTATCCTGCGCGTGAAAGTGCGCGCGGGTCTATTTGATAAAAAGCCTTCCGCGCGCGAACTGGCTGGTAGTGAAACTGTTATCGGCCATCCGGAACATCGCGCGATTGCGCGGCAGGCCGTGCGCGAAAGTCTGGTGTTGTTAAAAAATCACAATCGCGTGTTGCCAATCAAGCCCAAGCAAAGTGTTTTGGTTGCCGGTGATGGTGCCGACAATATTGGCAAACAATCCGGCGGTTGGAGTGTGAGCTGGCAAGGTACCGGTAATACCAACGCCAGTTTTCCCGGAGCTACGTCCATCTTTGCCGGAATCAAAACCGCTGTGGAAAATGCAGGCGGCGCTGCGGTGTTGTCAGTTGACGGCAGCTACACCACCAAGCCGGACGTAGCCATTGTTGTGTTCGGTGAAGATCCCTATGCGGAAGGGCAGGGCGATCTGGGAACGCTGGAATTTGAACCGGTTACTAAAACCAATCTCGCATTGCTGAAATCATTAAAAGCCAACAATATTCCCGTGGTATCGGTATTTATTTCCGGTCGCCCGCTGTGGGTGAATCCTGAATTAAATGCGTCAGATGCATTCGTGGCCGCCTGGTTGCCGGGAACCGAAGGTGCGGGTGTGGCCGACGTGTTGATAGCTAAGGCAGATGGTTCGGTCAACCACGACTTCAAAGGTACACTGACATTTTCCTGGCCGAAGTTACCACTGCAAGCGCAATTGAATTCGCATCACCCGGATTATGATCCGCTGTTTGCTTACGGATATGGCCTGACCTACGCCTCTGGAAAGACCGGGCCGAAAAACCTGCCGGAAAAAGTGGCTGGTGTGGCGACCGGTAAAGCCGGTGATATTAAATTTTATGTGGGCCGTCCGCTGCAACCCTGGAATATTTTCTTCAATAACCATGAACGCAACCAGATCCTCAGCGGCGCTTACGCGGCCTTGCCTGATGGCAGTGTGGTAGTTAAAACCAGTGATAAAGATGTGCAGGAAGATGCGCTGACACTCACCTGGAAAAACACCTGGCGTGCCGGTTTGACGCTCGAAGGCGGTAAGCCGCTGGATTTACGCGAGCACCTTGAAGACGGTGTCCTGTCACTGGATATAAATGTCATCGAGTTAGCTAAAGGCGGCGTTACTTTCCGTATGCAGTGTGGCGCCAACTGCGACCGTAAGGTGCCTTTCACGGAGCAGGCATTTGCTATGGCCGGTAAGGGATGGCAAACCATTCGCTTGCCGCTATCGTGCTTCGTACAGGACGGTGATGACTTCAGTGCGGTCAGTGTGCCCTTTGCACTTGAAACCGGTGGTGCCGGTGAAGTGGCTGTTGCCAATGTTCAATTCCTGAAAAATGCTACGCCCAATGTCAGTTGCCCCGATTACAAAACCCTCGCCGTGACACCTTCCATGCTCAATGAGTATTGGGCGCGCGATTGGTGGGAGCCACGTCATAAGGAAAAACTGCAACGTATCCAGCAGGGCAATGTAGACCTGTTGATGATCGGTGACTCCATCACCCAAGGGTGGGAGAAAGAAGGCAAAGCGGTGTGGGAAAAATATTATGCCGACCGCAATGCGGTAAATCTTGGCTACGGTGGTGACCGTACTGAAAATGTTCTGTGGCGTTTACAGCATGGTGAGGTTGACGGGATTGATCCCAAGGTGGCGGTACTGATGATCGGCACCAACAACACCGGCCATCGCTTGGCAAAACCACAATACACGGCCACCGGTATAAAAACCGTTTTGCAAGAACTGCGTACGCGTTTGCCCGATACCAGAATTTTGCTGTTAGGCATATTTCCGCGTGAAGAAAAACCGGATGCCGAGATGCGCCAGATTAATAACCGCATCAACGACATCATCAAAACCTATGCCGATAATCAACACATCTTTTATCTGAATATCAACGACCATTTCCTGGCCGACGACGGGACCCTATCACGCTCAGTCATGCCAGATTTGTTACACCTGAATGAAAGCAGCTACGCCACCTGGGCCAAAGCCATGGAACCGACTTTGGTAAAACTATTAAAAGAGTAAAAAATTGACCGAACGGTGTGCGTGATACTGCCGCGATGTGAGTTTGGCGTTAGGATTTCTGTTTCGAAACCCTCAAGTCAAGGACGACTTGAGGGAGCTACAGGGA
>CAMPIG010000523.1 GCA_946886255.1 uncultured Cellvibrio sp.
TGCATGCCCCTCTTTAGCCCAAGGTGATTATTCGCCGCGTTGCTTGAAGCTGACTAACAGCCCGGCCAAGCTCGCTGCCTTGGGTTTTACTAACCAGAATTTGCCGACGTAATCATCAAAATTCGCCAACAGATGCTTGCCCCACTCGCTCTCGGTTTCGCGAGTAAATTCCTCGATCACACTGCGCAGATGGTTGCGATGAGCTTCCAGTGCTTCGGTGTTGATCCGATGAATATCCACCAATTCGTGGTTGTAACGATCCACAAAGTCATTGGCTTCATCCAGTACATAGGCAAAACCGCCGGTCATACCTGCGCCGAAGTTGACCCCGGTTTGACCAAGCACTGTCACCACACCACCGGTCATATATTCACAGCAGTGATCACCCGCACCTTCTACGACGACGTGAGCACCTGAATTACGTACCCCGCAACGCTCGCCAGCGGTACCGGCTGCAAACAACTTGCCACCCGTAGCACCATATAAACAGGTGTTACCCATGATGCTGGTGGTGTTGGACTTGAACTCGGAATTACGCGGCGGGCGAATGACCAATTTACCGCCAGCCATGCCTTTACCGACGTAATCGTTGGCGTCGCCTTCCAGATACATATCCAGACCGCCAGCGTTCCAGACCCCAAAGCTTTGTCCGGCAATACCGTGCAGCTTCAGGGTGATCGGCGCGTCGGCCAGCCCCTGGTTACCGTAGCGTTTGGCAATCTCGCCGCTGATACGTGCACCAATAGAGCGATCACAGTTGGTGATACGGAATTCAAACTCGCCGCCGGCTTTGCCTTCGATAGCTGGCAACACGGTACGCACCATGGCTTCCGCCAACTCACCTTTATCAAAGGGGTGGTTTTTGTCTACAGCACATGTTTGCGGTTTGGTTGCCAAATAGTCGTCGGTATAAATGATGGGGCTGAGATCAAGCTGTTTCTGCTTTTCCGTCTGCCCTTCGAGAACCTGCAACAGATCCACACGCCCCACCAGTTCTGCCAGTGAACGCACACCCAGGCGCGCCATCCACTCGCGAGTTTCCTCCGCCATGAATCTGAAGAAATTCATGGCCATGTCAACCGTGCCGATGTAGTGGTCTTTACGCAGCTTGTCCTGTTGGGTCGCCACGCCGGTTGCGCAGTTGTTAAGGTGGCAGATACGCAGGTACTTACACCCTAATGCAACCATCGGGCCGGTACCAAAACCGAAACTCTCAGCGCCCAGCATCGCGGCTTTAACAACGTCGAGACCCGTCTTCAAACCACCATCAGTTTGTACACGAACCTTGTCGCGCAAGTCGTTGGCACGCAGGGTTTGATGCGTCTCAGACAAGCCCAGCTCCCAGGGCGAACCTGCGTAGCGGATAGATGACAGTGGACTCGCCGCTGTACCACCGTCATAACCGGAGATAGTAATTAAGTCCGCATAGGCCTTGGCCACACCGGCAGCAATCGTACCTACACCAGGGCGCGATACGAGTTTCACTGACACCAAAGCGTCCGGATTGACTTGTTTGAGATCAAAGATCAACTGCGCCAGGTCTTCGATGGAATAGATATCGTGATGAGGCGGCGGCGAAATCAAAGTCACGCCAGGCACGGAGTAACGCAACCGCGCAATCAAGCTGTTGACTTTGCCACCCGGCAACTGGCCGCCCTCACCGGGCTTGGCGCCTTGGGCAACTTTAATCTGCAATACTTCGGCATTCACCAGATAAGCCGGGGTTACACCAAAACGACCCGATGCCACCTGTTTGATCTTGGAGCTTTTAACCGTGCCGTAACGAGCCGGATCTTCGCCGCCCTCACCACTGTTCGAGCGCCCACCCAGACGATTCATGGCCTCAGCCAATGCTTCGTGGGCTTCCGGGGAAAGCGCACCGAGCGACATGCCCGCAGAGTCAAAACGTTTGATGATGGCTTCAACAGGCTCCACTTCATTCAGAGGAACCGGCGTACACATATCCTCACGCAAAGCCAGCAGATCACGCAGCATAGACACCGGACGCTGATTTACCAGGTCCGCATAGTTTCGCCACAAGGCGTAATTACCGCTTTGTACGGCCTTTTGCAGCGTCTGCACTACATCCGGATTGAACGCGTGATACTCGGAGCCATGCACATACTTGAACAAACCACCCTGCACAATTGGCTTGCGCTCTACCCAGGCATTCTGGGCGAGTATTTTCTGGTCGGCTTCAAGATCTTCAAAACGTGCACCTTTGATACGGGAGGGCGTACTTTCGAAGCAGGTATTCACCACCTCATTAGACAATCCAACCGCTTCAAACAGCTGCGCGCCGCGGTAAGACGTAATAGTAGAGATACCCATCTTGGACAGGATCTTCATCAGACCCTTATCGATACCTTTGCGGTAGTTTTTGTAGGCATCGTCAATACCGGTCAGTAGTTCACCGGTCTCAACCAGATCATTCAGCACGTGATAGCTAAGATAAGGATAAACGGCCGTAGCGCCGTAGCCGATCAATGCCGCAACCTGATGCGGATCGCGCGCGCTGCCGGTCTCGATGATGATGTTTGCATCACAGCGCAGCCCAACATTGGTTAGATGCTGATGCACAGCGCCCACAGCGAGCAACGCTTGAATGGGCAACAAACCTTTTTGCAAGCTGTTATCGCTCAATACCATCAAAACCTTGCCGGATTTGACGGCCTCCGCCACACCCTTGCATAACAGCGTAATGGCCTGCTGGAGGTTCATTTGAGCCGGGTCGTAATGCAACGGAAACCCTGCCACTTCGTAACCCGGGCGATTCATATTGAGCAGTGCGCGGAATTTGGCTGGCGAAAGTACCGGAGATGACAAAATCACCCGATCCGCATGCGCCGCCGTTTCTTCATAAACAGACAGCTCACGCCCCAGACACGTCTCCAGCGACATCACAATCGCTTCACGCAAAGGATCGATAGGCGGGTTAGTCACCTGGGCGAATTGCTGGCGGAAATAATCGTAGATGGAACGCTGCTGGCGAGACAACACGGCCATTGGTGTGTCGTCACCCATAGAGCCTACCGCTTCCTGACCGCCTTCGGCCAAGGGGCGCAGCAACTGATCGCGCTCCTCAAAGGAAACCTGGAACATCTTCATGTAGGACTTGAGCTGAATACGGTCGATACCGTTTTCCTT
>CAMPIG010000524.1 GCA_946886255.1 uncultured Cellvibrio sp.
GCCATCGATGACGATGATGATGTGCAGGAAGTGTATGTTGGTTTGACGGATTAAAGGGACTGTAGGGTTACGCGGCGCTGCCGCTAACCCGACCTACGGATTGTTGATTATATTTTCGGAGGGATGATGCAGAAGGTATCTACGCATTCGGTTTTAATTGGTTACATCACCTGGATTGTGGGGTTTATGGGTGCGCACCGGTTTTATTTCGGTAAACCGCTCACCGGTACTTTGTGGTTTTTTACGTTCGGCCTGTTGGGTATTGGCTGGTTAATTGATATTTTCCTGGTTCCCTCCATGGCCCGGGAAGCCGACACGCGTTTTCGCCCTGGTCCGATTGATTACTCCGTCGCCTGGATCTTACTGGCTTTTCTTGGGCTGTTTGGTGTCCACCGGATGTATATGGGCAAGTGGATTACCGGTTTGATTTATCTCTTCACACTGGGTGTATTTGGTTTGGGTTGGCTTTTTGATTTATGGACCTTGAATGGCCAGATAGACGACCGCAATCGCGAATAATAAGTAGGTCGGATTAGGCGCAAAGCGCCATAATCCGACAGTAATGATCAAGATGATATTGTGTTTAAATTGAAAATCTTGTCGGATTACGGCGCGATCGCCTAATCCGACCTACGAGACTCATCCGTTCGTTTTATTTTCCTTCATGTCATCTTTTTGTTCATCTACCTTCACCGCTAACTGCGGCTGACGTATCTGGGTAATACGGTCATAGTCGAACTGGCTGAGGGTAAATACCTGACTCTGATCACTACGTTTAACGAAGTAACCATCTTCGGCTTTCAGGAACTCGTATTGCATTTCCCCGGCTCCCGTACTCACCGTGATAACGACAGGTTCACCTTCAGGTTGCTTTTCGGCAACATCAACAATGCGCAAATTACTTAACGCATTCGCCAGCTCCTGCGCTTTTTGCGCATCGACTTTCACGTTTTCAGCATCTATTGCTTCGGTTGCGCTGCCAGCCAAATTCCATTGATCATCGGTTTTTTGTAACTCGTAATCCGGCCCTTTAATGTTTTTTAAATCCTTGGCACCGAGCAGTGTTTTATCCAGCCATTCAGTGTCCGCAACTGGCATATCAAAAGTGTTCAGGTTTACAGCGTAGATTTCATTGTCATCCGGCCGACGTACATGCACCTTGCGGAAACCGGGCGAGGTTCCCAGAAGTACCTCACCCATTTTTTTATCCCCGGCGAAGACTTCAACACGCCGCTGGAATTTTTTCTCATCGACCTCGAAGCGTTCACGGCTCGACTCAGTGGTGGCCACCGGCCAGCGCACCTTGGCTTCCTTGAGTTTGTTTAACAGCTCCGGGACTTTTTGATCAACCCCCGGCAAGTTATGCAACCCTGGCAATTGCCATTGATCGCCGGACTTTTGCAAGGTCACGCTGCTATCTGCATCGGCGATGACCAGTTTATTAATCGCGGCAGGTTCAAAACTTAATAAAGGCTCATTGGTTGCCTCAGGAATAGCTTGCTCCTTGTACCAGAACAAACCACCGGCCAGAACCACTTGCACCGCTAATAATCCCGCCAACCAGCTATGGTATTTTTTCATGGTGTGCTCCCTAGTGTGCGAGTAATTGTTGATAACCTTTTTGACGCGACCGGTTTAATTGATAGCGAACACCCGCCACTATCAATAAAGCCAGCAACGCCAGACCGTAATTCAGATACTCCCAGAACAACTGTGTACCGTGCTCCAGCGTTGGCAATGTGCGATTGAAATTGCCACGCGAGCGAATGCTGAGCAGGCCCGCATCTTCCAGGGACCAATCAACGGTGTTAGCAAATAGTTGCAGGCTGTTCAGGTATTCACCACCTCCGGTAGCACCGGCCATTTGCAACAACTGGTCGGTAAGGAAGTCGTTGGAGCTGAACAGGATAATACGAGCAGATTCCGGTGAACGCTCAATAACACCTGATACAGTGGTGGCCGCGTCGGTTTCATTTGCTTCGGTATTTTCTTCGCTCGCCTGTGCAAGCAGCGGTGAGGATTTACCGGCAAAATACGAATCAAAACGACCTGTCGTGATCACACCCAACAGATGAGATTTCTGCTCACCCTCCGGGGTAAAGCGACTCATAGTGCCGCCATCAACTCGCGGCATGACCTGGGTCGAACTGGACAACCAGGCCTCATCAGAGGAGCGCAGCAACTCAATCACTTCGCGCGCGCTTTGCTTCTCCTGATCAACAACAATCGGCGAAGCCCACGCCATAGTTGTCTGTGGCAGGTTAGCGGTAATCGGATTATCCTGATTCAAACCCGCGCCACGGACATCAACAAAGTAGGGATAATCCAGCATACGAATTTCCTGCACACTGAAGCCACCGACATTGCGTGTGACCGGCACCGGGAAGGGCACATTTTGCGAGTCCATAACCAATTGATTTTCAATTTGCAGGCCGTGATGATTGAGCCATTCCTGCAATCCGCTGGTTTGTGGTTGCACATTCAAGCTGCGATTGGAGACGCTGGCAGAATATGGCGAAGTGGCTGCGATAACCGTACCGCCCTGCATCAGAAATTGGTCCACAGCGAAGAGCTGCTTTTCATCCAGATTCTTGGGCGCCGCTAACACCAGAATATCGGCTTGTCCCGACACGCTGCCATCACTCAAATCTTCCGGCACTACGTTCAGTTCTGCTCCGAGGAAGTTTTCCAACTGGTTAAACTGCGCGGTGTTCATGCCACCAAATTGATGATGCGCGGCGGGAGCGGGTGTAACCAAGGCTACAGTTTTGGTGAAGCCACTGGCAAAGCGTTTTATGGCCGATGACAGATTGCGTTCGAAGCTGGCTTCGCTCATATCATCCAGGGGAATCTGTACCACCTGCTCACCCTGTCCCAGTGTCAGGTAAAAGTAAAAGCGTTCATTGCTGAACAGATTGGTCGCCATAGGCTGGAAGCCATAGTCTTGCAAAATCTGTTGACCTACTGCGCCGCCGTTCGCCTCAGGCTCAAGGAAATTAACCTGCAAACGGCCATTGGAGGCTTGCTGCAATTTTTTCGTTTGGTCCGCGACGACTTTTCTGAAATCCTGCAAAGGTTGCGGCAAGCGATTGTCGGCAGAAATGTAAGCATTAAATGTCAGCTCACCTTTTACGGTATCAAA
>CAMPIG010000525.1 GCA_946886255.1 uncultured Cellvibrio sp.
TGATATGACACCCGGAATCAATGTTGCCAGGCAAAATAAAATTGTTCATCGCGTTCATGAATATACGCATGATGCATCAAGTGAATCCTACGGGTTGGAGGCGGCGGATAAGTTGGGCGTGCCAGGTGCACAGGTTTTCAAAACCCTGGTCGTGGCACTTGATAACAAAGAGCTGGCCGTCGGCGTTATTCCTGTTTCATCCATGCTCAGCATGAAGCTTATTGCGAAGGCTGCCGGTGCTAAAAAAGCGGCTATGGCTGACCCGGCAGATGTGGAGCGCTCAACGGGATATGTCTTGGGTGGCGTGAGCCCGCTGGGTCAAAAGAAGCGGCTCAAAACCATTATTGATTCCTCTGCGGAGAAGTTCGCCACTATCTACGTCAGCGCCGGTCGCCGGGGACTGGAGATAGAACTAAGTCCGATGGATCTTAAAAAATTAACAAATGGTGTGTTTGCTGAGATATGTCAGTAACCTGATTCTTACGTTCCAGAGGTGCGCTAATGAAATCACTGCCCAAAGCCTTATTTATTTCCCATGGCGGCGGTCCCCTGCCGCTGCTCGGCGATGCGGGACACCAACAGATGGTTTCCTGTTTACAAAATATCGTGACAAGTATTGCTCGTCCCGACGCCATACTTGTCGTCAGTGCACATTGGGAAGAAAGTGTACCTACCATTACTACCTACCCGAATCCTTCGCTCATCTATGATTACTATGGTTTCCCTCCGGCGTCTTACGAAATTCAATATCCCTGCCCCGGCGAACCGGCGTTGGCTCTTGAGATTTATCAATTACTTGAGCAGCAAGGCATCAATGCAAAGCTGGATGAGGTGAGGGGGCTTGATCACGGTGTCTTTGTACCTTTAAAGATCATGTACCCGGAAGCCGATATCCCTTGCCTACAATTGTCTCTGGTAAATACCTTGGATGCTGCGTTTCACATCCGCTTGGGTAATGCGTTGGGAAGTTTGGCTGATAAGAATGTGCTGATTATGGGGTCCGGATTTTCGTTCCATAATATGAGAGCATTCTTTGGACCGACCGACACTGAGTCGCATCGCCTCAATGAGGTGTTTGAGAATTGGCTGCACGATGTGTGCAGCGATCAGGATCTGTCGGAGCAGCAAAGGCAGGCGTTATTGGAGCAGTGGGCTGATGCACCGGGCGCGCGTTACTGTCATCCCAGAGAAGAGCATCTTTTGCCGCTTCATGTATGTTATGGCGTGGCCCAGGCGCCCAGCACAAAAATTTATAACCTTGAGATTCTAGGTAAAAGATCGAGCATGTGTGTGTGGTAAATCCGTTAACATATCGGGGTGCAATATGTTCTTGTATCTATTGGATCTTGCTGGTGTCGCCGTGTTTTCAATTAGCGGTGTGCTAGCTGCCCGCGACCGGGATCTCGACCTCCTCGGTGTGATTGTAGTAGCCGCCATTACAGCCATTGGCGGCGGAACGCTCCGCGATCTTTTGTTGGATCGTCACCCGATATTTTGGGTAACCGATGCGTCTTATCTGACGGTCATCATTGTCTCTGCGGTCATGACCGTTATTTATGTACGCAAATGGCCACCGCCCGGCGTCATTCTTCTTGTGGCGGATGCGCTGGGATTAGCGTTATTCGCACTGTCGGGTGCACAATATGCTGAAGCGGCGCAATGCCCTCCACTGATCATCATAATCATGGGTACAATGACAGGCGTCATGGGCGGAATCATTAGAGATGTGATCACCGCGCGAGTACCGTTAATTTTGCGGCGGGAAATCTATGCAACGGCTGCTATCGCAGGCGTGGTCGTTTACTTGCTGTTGCAAGCCATTGATGTTCCGCGTGCAGTCGCGTTCGGAAGTGGCATGGTGACAGTGGTCGTATTGCGATTGGTTGCGATTCGCTGGAACCTGCACTTGCCGGTTTTTCGTCATCGGGAGTAGAGAGAACATTATCAAGGTTGATTAAAACGCGTGTCATATTGATGGACTATAATGCGTACGCGTTGAGTGATGCATAAAACAATAATTACATGAATGGTATTAAATATGGGGAATTTTTTTGTTCTGCTTTTGGCGGTCATGGTACTCATGGCCGCTTATGCGTTTTATAGAAAATCCATTGCACGCAAGCGATCCCAATGGATTGATCAATTTCAGTTTCCAGCAACGATCACCACTAAAATCTTACAAGCCTACCCACATTTAACCGACCAACAAGCCGCTCTGGTCATCAAAGCGCTACGTGAGTATTTCCAGTTATGTAACGTGGCCGGTAAACGCGTTGTCTCCATGCCATCCCAGGTTGTTGATCTTGCCTGGCATGAGTTCATTTTATTCACTCGGCAATATCAACAATTCTGTAATAAAGCCCTCGGCCGGTTTTTGCATCACACACCTGCAGAGGCGATGAAGTCGCCAACCGTCGCCCAGCAAGGCATTAAAACTGCGTGGAAGATTGCCTGTGCGCGGGAGCATATCCATCCGAAATCACCCCATTGTTTGCCGTTGCTGTTTGCAATAGATGGTGAGTTGAATATCCCTGATGGATTCAAATACGCGCTCGACTGCAGAGGTTCCGACAAGGGTGACTATTGCGGCTCTCATATCGGATGCAGTAGTTGTGCGGGCGGATGTGCGGGTGGTTCGGGTTGCAGTAGTGGTTGCGGTGGAGGAGGAGATTAAACGTAATAAAAAGCCCCGCCAACTCTTGCTGGCGGGGCTCTCTTATAACAACAATAACCGACTAATTAATTACACTGATTCTGCAACACACAGGCTTGAATGCTGTTGGAGAAGAAGTAATTCACCAGGTTATCTTCATTCACGGACCAAGCCATAACACCGCGCAAATCCGGGTAGGTTTTTGCGGGAGTGTAGCCGCTACCGCAGTCGCCGGAGCGCAAACAACGCAGTGCTGCTTTCACAACGGTCGGGTCGGTGTAGCCGCTGCCGGCAGCGCTGGGCGCACTGGACGCGGGTAAGCCGATGACGATCTTGTTGGCAGGCAGGCCTTGATAGTTCACGCCGGTGCTGGCAATGGGGAAGCCTTCGATCAGTGCTTCGGTCCAGGCGACCAAGGCGTCCTGCGTGGCAGAGTTATAGAAGCTGCCGTTCAGGCCGGGCATGCTGCCGGTGTTGTAGTTCTGCAT
>CAMPIG010000526.1 GCA_946886255.1 uncultured Cellvibrio sp.
CAACTTGCACCACCATTGGTTGACTTGTACACACTGTGACTCAAGCCAGCCAGGGTGGCATAGTCCGGGGCGATGGCGGTGTAGATCGTCTGTGTGGCGCTGCCGCTTCCCACCGTAGAGGTGTCAAAAATCACCTGCTGCACACCGATGGAAGTGAGGAGATTCCCGTTCTCATCTTTGGCAGCGTCGATCTGGGATTGGGTCATCTGCAGCGAGGATAGCGATTGCACCTGCTGCCAGCTCTGACCATGATCAGTACTCTTCCACAAGCCAGCGGTACGCGACCCATAGAACAGGATAGCTGGATTGTTAGGATCCACCATCAGGCGCTCACCAATCGCACGACCTCTGTTGTTGGAGCCCACCGTGAATGGCAAATCGACAAACTGCCAGTTATCGCCGCGATCAGTGGATATGTACAAGCGCCCAAGGTTGGACAGGCTGTTCGCGGTAATGCCCGTGGTCATATACACGCGCCTGTCATCGGTTGGATCCAGGGCAATACTTTCAGCACCCTGGTGGGAGGCCTCCTTCACACCGAAACCATCGGTCAACGGTATCCAGGCAGTTGCCGATGCGTCCCAGCGATAAGATCCACCGATATCGGTGCGTGCATAAAGGAGATCCGGCGTAGTGGGATGAAATACCAAACCGGGAACATAACCACCACCACCAAATTTCACGTTGGTCCATGCTGTTGATGATGGCTCGCTGCTCGCCTGGCTCGAGGCGCTGCTCTCACTTGCGTTTGCCAGCGAGCTGCTATTTGAGCTCGCCGATGAAACCACACCCACACTACTGGATGAACTTGATGATAAGGATGAGCTCGATGCTAGGGATGAGCTCGATGCTAGGGATGAATCGGGAGGAGATGAATTACCATTGCCACCACCACATCCAGCCATCATCCCACCCGCAATGGTCAAGTATAAGCAGAAGGCTATTTTTGATTGAATCATGTTGTACCTTAAATTATTGGTTATTAGTAAGAAGTTCGCGTCTGCTGAACACATACCCATGACTGCGCTATCTCACGTGTGAGATGGTACTTCCCTGAAAGGTTGGCGATATTCTTTTATAAAGGCACCCATCAACAGTTATCTAAAATCTAAGAATTTATTGCATTAACCAACTCTTGTTATTATTTATTACAATTTTGTTAGCCAAAAAGGAGGGGGGGCTGAGCGGAATATGAGTGCTTGAGTCAAATCTAGGGGCGCTTATGAACGTAAAATTGAGCTAATAAGCCTCGTGAATATCCACTTAATCCTTTTTTCCGGGATTTTTTCACACCTATATGAGGTTTGCTTAGGCCGGAAAGTCCTTAATTCAGATCCATTTCCCAAAAAAGACCTTAGCTCAATTTGCATGAGGTGCGAGTTTTATATGTGCTTTCCAATATGCTGAGGGATTTATTAGTCTTCTCTTTGTAAACTACCGCAAAATCAGAAAAAACTTGCACTTTTTGCCTTTCATTAAATTTTTTTAGGAAAAGTGCTATCTGAATCCCTTTTGCTTTCAATAGGCTAGCTGGAAGTGACTATGCCATATCCATCAGACGTGGATGGTATCGAGTCTATAATAATAAATTGAGCCTTTTACTATGAGAATAATAAATACATTCATTGCGTTATACGTTATTTCACTGCTTTCTGCCTGTGGTGGATCGGGGGGCGATGCAGGTTTAAGTTCGAGCAGCGTGTCATCATCGGTCGATGCCAGCTCTTCAGTCAGCGCTGTGCTTTATCCTAGCTACAACACTAATCCAATTGCTCCGGATGCGACGGGCATGGACAGTGACGCAATGCAGATTGCCAGCAAGATCAAGATGGGAATCAATATTGGCAATACACTAGAAGCAACCGGTGGGGAGACTAACTGGGGTAACCCAGAGGTGTCTGCAGCCTATGTCAAGCTGATAAAAGACAGCGGTTTTGATGCGGTTCGTCTGCCCGTCGCCTGGGATCAGTACGCGAATCAGGACACGGCAGAAATCAGCGCGGACTGGCTTAACCGTGTAAAACAAGTGGTGCAATATGCAGTGGACAATGATCTGTATGTGATTGTGAATATTCACTGGGATGGCGGATGGCTGGATGAAAATATCAATGCTGAAATGCAAGCATCCACAAATGCCAAGCAGAAAGCGTTTTGGGAGCAAATTGCCACTCATCTTCGCGATTTCGATGAGCATGTGCTTTTTGCCAGTGCCAATGAGCCTCCGGTAGAAGAAGATGATACGGAAGGAATGGCGATTCTACACAGCTATCATCAAACATTTGTCGATACCGTTCGAGCCACGGGCGGTAAAAACGCCTACCGGGTATTGGTAGTACAAGGGCCAACGACAAACATCGAAACCACCTACGACTTATGGGAACAAATGCCAGATGACAGTGTGCATGGTCGGCAGATGGCTGAGATCCATTTTTACGGCCCGTTCAACTTTGGTTTGATGAACAAAGACGAAGATTGGGGAAAGATGTCTTACTATTGGGGCGAAGGCTTTCATTCCACTACCGATACCGAACGTAATTCTACCTGGGGTGAAGAAGATTGGGTTGATCAACAATTTGATTTGATGAAAACCAAGTTTGTTGACCAGGGAATTCCGGTGGTGATGGGTGAGTATGGGGCTATTCTCCGGGATAACCTGACCGGTGATGCTTTGACTTTACATCGTGCCTCTCGTGCTTACTTCCATCAATACGTCACTGAGCGAGCCAACGCCAAAGGGATACTGCCGTTCCTCTGGGAAATTGGTTATAGCCCGTTTCCATTGTTTAATCGTGGCACTCCTGCTGTAACAGACCAACAATTGTTAGACGCCTTGTTGGTGGGTGCCGGTAAAGCTAATAACTCATCAAGCTCATCTGCGGCAGGGTCCAGCGCTTCAAGCAGCTCATCTCCAGCGGCTGAATAATCTGTAGTTCAGACAGAGGCCGGCTTCGTATTGTATATGGAGTCGGCCTTTTTATTCACGCATTTTTATGAAGTAAAAACCCCTATTTTTCTAATTATCTTTTGAGTATATATGCGAAAGATTTTAAATAATAAAAATATACTGTTGCCTATCCCGGTGCGCTCTTTTGATAAACCTTGGGCTTGATGTTTTTCTTCTGGCTTTACTCTAAAAACCC
>CAMPIG010000527.1 GCA_946886255.1 uncultured Cellvibrio sp.
TCGAAGGATACCCAGTCGGTGGCGAAGAAACGCAGACCGGCCCCAAAGTTATAGGTGAAATAATCCTTGGATGCGAACTGCGTGTTGCCGGCACCGGCGATTAAATAAATGCGCGTGTTAAAGGCCCATTTATCACTGATCTGGATCTGGCCGGGAAACAGGTTGTAACCTAGCGACAGGTTGTAATAGGTGAGATCACGTTCTTCCTCGGTGAGCAGTTCTACACCGCCGCTGAGCAATTCATAACTGGTTTTTTGCAAACGACTCATGCCGTAAGTTGCCTCGGCAAAAAAGTCCTCGGTGATGTGGTAAGCCATGGTAACCCCGACCACGTCATTGGTGCCGAAGTCTTCAATACCCAGCAAACCATAGAAAGCACCGAATTCGAAATTCTCGCTGTCGATCATCTCTTCCTTGATGGTGCGGCGTTCAATATCCGGCGAGATAATCTGACCCAGTTCATCCTCGTCATCAGCACCCTGCGCCAGACTCAGCGGTGCGCCGGCCCACAAGAGGCTGCCCAGGCATCCTATGCACAGCGTTTTGATTGCTGACTTGTGCATCAGAAAAAGATGTTGAAACCGACTTTCCATTCATTGACCTCTTCATTGTCGTTGCGGCTGGTCAGGATCATGTGGTTGGTGTATTCAACGCGCATGAAAAAGCGACCGGTCAAGTGGATATAACTGCCAAGGCTGGCCTGGATCAGCGTGTCTTTGCGATCCTCCGGCTCTACCAGGGTGGCGCTCGGCAAGGTTTTGATTTCGCCAGTGCCGAGGCTGAAAAAAGGTGAGATTCGCCATTCGGGAAAGGGCTGGTGCAAGAGTGCGACGGCGAGAATCTGGCTATCGGAAAACTGCCCTGTATTTTGCGCAACGCGCAGTTCAGCGGTGAGGTTTTCGGTAAAGCGATAACCCAGGGTGCCGGTTAAAGAGTCCGCTCCGTTAAAATCCCCGAGGGCCACACCCAGCTCAAAACGGTCAGTGAGATAATCTTCTTGCTTTGGATCGGCGAATTCGGGTGGCTGGCCATCGGGACCGAGGGTGAACTGCAAGTCGCTGCGGCGCACCCAGCCGGTCTTGCCGCGATAGGTTTTGATCTTGATCCAATCCGTGCGGCTTTTCAGTAGCGTAATGGTTTCACCGCGCTCCACAACATGGAACACCGGATAACCCCGACCGGGACCGTTGTGCACATTGATGAAGGCATCGTTAACGGTAACTTGCGGATCATCGTCAGCCCAACTGCCGGGGCTCAGACACAATCCGATACACAGAAACAACAAACCGCCGATGCCTTTGAGGCGGCGGCGGTGTAACGCGGAGCAGAAGTCCCAAAGGGATAGCGATACAGCGTTTATCATCGTTTTATTCTTGAATTGGGTCTGCCGAGTCAAATGGGTTTTGGTAATAGCGGGCGCCGAGATCGATCCACTCCCGTAGCAGTTTTAACTCACTATTGTTCAAAAAGCCAGAATGGCTGCCATTCTCTCTGAAGCGATCAAAGAAACGCCCACTGCCGCGCGAGTTGCCGCGTGCGATGCTGGCCGGGGTTTCAAAGTATTCCGGGTCGGGAATTGGATTGCCCTCTTCATCTACCAGCGGCAAGCCTTCGGCATCCAGTAAAAATTCTGGCACGGTGACGACGTTGCCCGCTTCGTCTACTTCCCTTCCCGGGCGCGCATTCAATAATTCGAAGTAGGAAACCATCTCGGTGTTTTGTCGTGGTGCGCGCGTCAGGTTGAGCTGGATTGCGCCGGTCAGATTCTCGTTGGTGACATCGGCAATGGTCGTGCTGCCGGCGTGACAACCGATGCAGTTAAAGGGGCGGAGGTTGCCCAGCTCATCAACAACGTTAGCTGATGTGCGCTCGCGCTCCCACAAATGCTGGATATGGTTTTCGTAGTTGATCACGATGCGGCAGGTGCTGTTCCAGTTGTCCATGCAACCTTTGTTCTTGAGCGGTGCCTTGAGCGTGGATTGCTCCGAGTCGCCGGGCACCAGATCCAGGTAACGGTAGGCAAAAGCCTCATCGCGCGGGCGGCCGGGTGCCAGTGCGGGATCGGTCCACTCATCGACAAAGAGGAGATCCACGGTAGGCTCACGCAATTCACCGGCGACATAGACATCCGGGTCGCCGACTTGCGGCCCAGGTGCTGCGAAATAGGTACGCGCCGCAAACTCGGCCATGGTTTCGCCGGGTTGCGGTGTTTCCGGTGTACCAAATTGGTCATACCGTTGTGTGCCCGGAAACGCCACGCCGCCAGCGGCACCGGGGTTGATGGAGTCCGGCACGACATCTGCGCGGCTCACCGGTTGGGTGGCGCTGGTGGTAAGGCAGCCATTGCATTCGCGGCGCTCGCCGGGGCGCAACTGCATCCAGTAGGTAGCATTGTTGCTGATGCGCCGACCTTCGCCATCAAGCACTTCGATGGTAAAGGCGATATCGGCAGGTACCTGTACCAATACCGAGCCGTCCGGTTCCACCGGGGTATAACCGATTATCTCGCGCAGGCCGGTATTCTGGTTGAAACGATTGCCGTACACCGTGTCTTCCTGTTCATCAAGCACGTCGTCATCGGCAATCGACACGGCCTTGACGATGCGCAGAAAGCGCGCCGGTCTGTCAGCGGCAGCGGTTTGCGCGGGGTTAGCCAGTGTGCCGAGGTTCAGGGTGTCGGGGTTAACATCAGCGAGAGCACCGTCGTACACACTGGGAATATGCAGGGTGCCCAGGTCGGAATTGGTTGTGGTAGGCGCGATATAGGTTTGTGCTGCGCGCGGCTCCAGAATAACCGCCTCGGTAAACATCCGCCCTTCTTCGCCGAGCACCACCGGTTGCTGGGTATCGTCAGCCATGTTGTAAATCCAGATGCCGAACAACGGCGGCGCGATCTCAGCGTCTTCGTTCTCCCACCATTCATCAGTACAGGGCACTAATCGTCCGGTAGCGATCACCTGCATGCGGCATTGGCTCCAGCTCACTAGCAGGCGATTGGTACCGTCGAACAATGGGTGCAGCGAGCTGAACACACCGTTACGTGAGCGTTCGTCATCGGTGACGATATCCAGATGGTAAATCCGTTCCTGAGCCTCACCGCCGCTGCCGTTGATGGGTAC
>CAMPIG010000528.1 GCA_946886255.1 uncultured Cellvibrio sp.
CGGCATGGTTTTCTTCGTTGCTTATGGTAATGTACCGCCCCGAAAAACCTGCATTGGGTGTAGCCCGGCTCGAAGAGGAAGATGACGTGTTAGAAATCATTATGTCTGGTGGTTGGTTGATGATTCCCATCATTATCTGCTCAGTTGCGGTCATTGCCATTTGCATTGAACGCTACTGGACATTGAATCCGGCCAAGATCGCACCGCGTCATTTGCTTGCCCAGGTTTGGAGTTGGATAAAGAACAATCAGGTCGATGCAACCAAATTACGCGAGCTGAAACAATCGTCCATGTTGGGCCAGATTTTGGCGGCGGGGCTGAGTAACTCTCGCCATGGTCGCGAAGTGATGAAAGACAGTATTCAGGAAGCCGCCACCCAGGTTGTACACGAATTGGAGCGTTATATCAGCGTGCTCGGCACGATTGCCAATATCGCGCCCCTGTTAGGGTTGCTGGGTACCGTCATCGGCATGATTCAGGTGTTTAATGCCATCATGATACAGGGGACCGGCAATACCGAAGTCCTGGCTGGTGGTATTTCCGTTGCACTGGTTACGACCGCTGCTGGTTTGATCGTGGCAATTCCAGCTATGATTTTTCATCGCTTCTTTTTGCGTCGCATCGATTCCATTGTGGTCACCATGGAAGAGGAAGCCATCAAATTAGTGGATGCCTTGCACAGCGACCGCCGCGTTGACGTTAAAGTGGTTTAATCCTTGAATCCATTGAGCCCGAGGATGACGCCATGAAATTTCGTCGCCAGCCGAGAGAAGAAGAGGGCGTTAATCTCACGCCTTTGATTGATGTGGTCTTTATTCTATTGCTGTTTTTTATGGTATCGACCACGTTTACCAAAGAAACCCATTTGAGTGTGGACTTGCCGGAAGCTGTGGGTGAGTCCAGTACCGAAACCCAGGAGCAGCTGGATGTTGTGATCAGCGCGCAGGGGCATTTTTCGGTGAACGGTCATAGCTTGGTTAATAATAAAGTTGAAACTTTGAAATCGGCCTTGGAAAAATTGTCCCAGGGCAACACTAAGCTGCCACTCAGTATTACTGCCGACGCCAATACGCCGCACCAGTTTGTGGTGACCGCGATGGACGCCGCCGGACAAATGGGTTTTGTTCATCTCAGTATTACGTCGCGCCAACCTGACCCGAAGACGGAATAAGTTTTTTGCCGCACAGGTACTCACGTGTCCCAACGATCACACAACCTTTGGCTTGATGCCTGGTACGGCAAGCGCACATGGACCTTTGTGCTCTTGCCGTTGATGTGGTTGTTTCGTCTTATTGCCATCCTCCGCCGTTTTTATCTCTGCCGCTTTGCCCAACAGACATTATCTGTTCCGGTCATCGTGGTCGGCAATATTTCGGTGGGTGGTACTGGCAAAACGCCTTTGTTAACGGCATTGGTAAAACACTTGCAACGTCAGGGTTTCACACCCGGCGTTGTCAGTCGCGGCTACGGTGGGCGAGCAACACGTTATCCTTTATTGTTAAGCACAGATACACGGGTTGAAGAAAGTGGTGATGAGCCGCTGAGTATTTTTCAACAAACCGGCTGCGCTGTTTGTGTGGACACGGATCGCGTTAGAGGCGTGCGTGAACTCGAGCGCATCGGTTGTAATATTGTGTTGAGTGACGATGGTCTACAGCACTATCGCTTGGGCCGCGCGGTGGAAATTATTGTGGTTGATGGCCAGCGTGGCCTTGGCAATGGTTATTGCCTGCCGGTCGGTCCGTTGCGTGAACCAGGCTCACGGCTTTGCTCGGCAGATTTTGTGGTGGTGAACAGCGCCGTGCACTCGTTGGCGTTGCCGGTCGCAAAAACCTATGCCATGCAGATTATTCCGCAGACCTGGCACGCGTTGGCTGATGATCAAACTTATCCGGCAGAACATTTTCCTGAGTGTATTTCGGAAAAAAAGCGTGTAAATGCCGTGGCCGGAATTGGCAACCCCCGACGCTTCTATCAAACATTAATGGACTTGGGTTTGCACCCTGTTGAACACGACTTTCCCGATCACCACGCCTATCAAAAAAGCGACTTCGCTTTTACAGAACAGCTGCCGGTTGTGATGACCGCCAAAGATGCCGTGAAGTGTCAGCGTTTTGCAGAAGCCGATTGGTTTTATCTTGCCGTTGGGGCGGAATTATCGGACTGTTTCTGGCATGACTTTGACGTTAAGATGACGGCATTGATGGTCGCAATAAAGCCCTAACACCCCAGGATTTCCCCATGAGTTTTTATGTTGTGATTCCCGCGCGCTATGCGTCGACTCGCTTGCCGGCTAAACCGCTAAAAGAAATTGCCGGTAAACCGATGATCCAGCACGTTTATGAGCGCGCCTGCGAAAGCGCTGCCCGTGAAGTGATTATCGCCACCGATGATGCGCGTATAGAAACGGCTGTTAAAGCCTTTGGTGCACGTGTGTGTATGACATCTCCAACGCATAACTCCGGTACCGATCGTTTGCAGGAAGTCACGCAACAACTCGGCTTGCGCGATGACGATATCGTGGTGAATGTGCAAGGTGATGAGCCATTGATTCCGCCCGCAGTGATCAATCAGGTTGCCTCCAATCTGGCAAATGCACCAAGCGCCAGCGTCGCCACGTTGAGCGAACCGATTCATTCGCTGGAGGATTTTCATAATCCCAACATTGTAAAAGTGGTGGCCGATAAAATGGGCCGGGCTCTGTATTTCAGCCGCGCCTCTATCCCTTGGCCGCGCGATCATTTTGCTGCCCCCGATATCAAGGGGCTACCCGATAATTTTCCGTGCCAGCGTCATATCGGTATTTATGCATATCGTGTAGCGCTGCTCAACCGCTTTGTCGGTTGGCCGCAAGCGCCGTTGGAGCAGATAGAATCACTGGAGCAATTACGCGTATTGTGGCAAGGCGAAACAATTCACGTGGCTGAGGCTTTTGCGGCGGTGCCCGGTGGTGTGGATACCGAAGCGGACTTGCAACGGGTCAAACAATTGCTGGAGTCCTGAAGCCATGAATACCAAAGTGCTTTTCGTTTGTCTGGGTAATATCTGTCGCTCGCCAACAGCGGAAGGCATATTCAGAAAGGTGGTTACCGATGCCCGTATGCACGATCACATTGTGA
>CAMPIG010000529.1 GCA_946886255.1 uncultured Cellvibrio sp.
CTGAAATCGCGCAGTAAAAATTTACCACCATGAAATTCAACCGCGCAATGTTTGCGCGATGCAAATTCAGAGCTGACTGATAAACCGGCGCTGGTATCATTGCGCCCGATTTCAAAGGGTGTCTCTTCGGGAGAGACCATGACCGGAAATCCGTGATAATAAAGTTCCAGTACAATTTTGTCCGACTCCGGATAATCCGTATTCAGCACAGTGGATTCCATAACATGCTTCTCCAAGGTCTTGTCGGTTGACCGGGATTCGCCCGAAACACTACCCTGCCCGCCCGATTCATACTAGGGACCAGACCTCACACAGGGCGATACCGGTCTTCCGGTAATCCGCATACATCTGTCTGGTAAATAAATAATGCACCGGCCTGCGGTTGCACAGCCAGTTGTGAGTTGCTGAGTCCTTTGCGCGCACTGGTAACAAAAAGCCAATTCATCTCAGGACCACCTAATGCCACACAGGTTGGCTGTGTTACAGGCAGATTCAGGATTCGATCAACTTCTCCTGTTGGAGAATAACGCACGACACGACCACCACCCCATTGCGCATTCCACAGATAGCCTTGCTCGTCAACGCAAGCGCCATCCGGCTCAATGCCGGGCGGCATTTTCACAAATATTTGCTTATTGCTGAGCTGGCCATTCTGCGCATCAAAATCATATACATCGATCTGGTAGTTGGGCGAATCAGCGTGATACAACTTATGCGAATCGGGGCTCCAACACAAACTGTTGGAGATCCGTAAACCTTCAAGATGACGTGTCACACCCTGCTGTCCATCCAGACAATAAAGCGCTGCTGCTTGGTCATCCGACAGTTGCTGCTCCACTGTTGTACCTGCCCAAAAACGCCCCTGACGATCTACCCTGCCATCATTAAACCGGTTACCCGCTAACCCAAGTTCCGGCCTTGCAATCCAATCACAGCGACGTGAACTCAGGTCAAACCAGGCGAATCCGGTAGCAAGTGCGAGCAACAAACGTGAATCACCCTCAACAAAAGCAAAACTGCCCACCGGTTCCGGTGTTTTCCATTCGTCCAGCTTCTTTTTGCCAGGAGAATAACGATACAGTTTCGCCGCCGGAATATCTGTCCACCAGACGCACTGGTCGTGCTGATTCCATTGAACCCCTTCGCCAAGAATATTTTCGCAAACGACTGTATCGAGCAGCTGAAACCGGGACATGACTTACCAGATCATTTAAATACAACAAGAACGCCCCTCGAAAGGGGCGACCGGGATTACCACCAAGCAGCGTAAAGCGCGATTAAAATCAGAATAATACCGAGTGTTGCCACATTGAAACTTGTCTCGGTTTTAAATTCGATACCTTGCAAGTCAACAGCTTTTTCCTGCACTTTACCGCCCGAGGCGAGCGAGATAATAACGGCCAACAAGACGCAAAGAATAAATACAATCCCGACACGATCAATAAATGGCAGACTTGGCCAGAAGAAATGGAACAAGGCGGATAACACAAATGAACCCACAGCGGCCACCAACGCAGCTGTGCCGGTGGTTTTCTTCCAGAAGAAACCTAACAAAAAGATCACCACAATACCGGGCGTAAAGAATCCAGTGAAGGTTTGGATAAATTGGAAAGCCTGTGGCAGGTTACCCAACAACGGCTGGGCAATAATCACTGCAATGATCATTGACAAGATCGCAACAGAACGACCAATAACCACCGTCTTGTTCTCGGAAGCGTTGCGATCAATAATTTGCCGATAAATATCCATGGTGAAAATAGTTGCAATACTGTTGGTCATTGATCCCAGAGACGATGCGATGGCCGCAACCAAGGCAGCAAAGGTGATACCCAGCAAACCATGGGGGACCAGCTTCATCATTTCCGGATACGCCTGGTCGGGGCGCTCTAATTCAGGAGCCAGGACCGCAGCCGCAATACCGGGAATAACCACAATAATCGGCATCAATAATTTCAGATAAGCCGCAAATGCAATACCTTTTTGTGCCTCCTGCAAGCTCTTGGCTGCCAGTGCACGTTGTGTGATGTATTGGTTAAAACCCCAATAAGAGAAGTTCATAATCCACATGCCGCCAACTAATACTGACAAACCGGGCAGATCAATATAATTGGGATTAGATGGTTCCAGAATCATGTCAAATTTTTCCGGCACTTGCGCCAACATCATTGAAAAGCCTTGCCAGGCACCTTCGCCCGCCGCAATCTTATCCAATGACAAATAGGTCACCAGAAAGCCACCGAAGATCAACAATACCACCTGAATGATATCGGTCAGTGCAACCGCTTTCATGCCACCATAAATCGAGTAGGCAATTGAGAAAACGGCAAGGAAAACCAGGCCGTAAGTAATATCAAAACCGGTGATCGCATTGATTGCCAATGCACCCAGCCATAAGATGGAGGTCAGATTAACCAGTGTGTACAGCCCGAGCCAAAATACTGCCATGATAATGCGCACGCGATGGTCGTAACGATCTTCCAAAAACTGCGGCATGGTATAGATGCCTTTGGCGAGGAAAATCGGCAGGAAATATTTACCCACAATAACCAGGGTTATCGCCGCCATCCACTCGTAGGACGCGATGGCCATACCAATGGCAAAGCCCGAGCCGGACATACCGATAATTTGTTCAGCAGAAATATTGGCCGCAATCAGCGAGGCGCCGATTGCCCACCAGGGAAGGGATTTACCGGCAAGAAAATAATCTTCTGCGTTTTTTTGATGACCGGCTTTTTCGCGGGATACCCACCAAGCAATAAAGACCAATGCTACGCCGTAAAGGCAAAACACCGCCATATCAAGCGAATTAAGATTCACGTTTTTTCCTCGTTAGTTGTTTGTTGACATCACTGTGTATTTTTTATTTCCCTTGCCTGGTTATTGCTCGAATGCTGAAGCATCCTTTTGTTTTTTTATATAATTTTATTTACGCTCGGCCGCCATCAACTACAAATTGTTGCGAGGTAATCATCGCCGCATCATCTGAGGCAAGAAACAGAGCCATCTTGGCAACATCGTGAGCACCGAGGCGTTTTTTCAGGCACACACGTTTCATCCATTCCTGTTCCTGCTCCGGCGTCAGCCATTTTTCCAACTGCTTCGGCGTTGCTA
>CAMPIG010000530.1 GCA_946886255.1 uncultured Cellvibrio sp.
TTCCTCGACCGTATTGCAACTCACATTCTTGCGTACGAAGGCGATTCGGATATCGTGTTCTTTGAAGGGAATTACACCGAGTATCACGAGGATTTGATCAAGCGCAAAGGTGGCGATGCACAGCCCAAGCGGATGAAGTATAAGCCGTTGAAGAGTTGATGAGGGTTTAAGGTTGAGTGGTGTCGGATTACGGCTTTGCCTAATCCGACCTACTTCCAATTACTGCTGTAACGATAATGCCTTTTCAATATCCACGCCCACCGTTAACACACCAATCGATGTGTCAATATCCGGTGCATAAATCGGTAAACTCACATGCACCTGAAAGCGCCGTGTGGATTCATCGTAACCTACCGGCTCAAAGAACAACTCCTCCGGCGATTTATTAAAACTCAACAAAAACTTTGCTTCATCGCCCTGCCAATAATCCGACGTCATATCACTGATGGCCACATTGGCTCCACGGGCATCCATCAGAATTATTTCCGTTATCAAACCCTGGCTACGGGTTTTGAGTTGACGCAACTGTTGCGACAGTGGAATACCCATCAGCGATGCCGCCAAGGAAAAATTGCCTGCTTTAAATTCACCCTGCCAGAGTGCGTCTTTTTCCAGGATGGTTTGTTGTGTGGAAGGTTGTTGGCTATCAGATTGTCGACTGAAAGTTTGCTGATTATCATTTTGCGCCATGACAGCCGTGATAACTTCTGGCAACGCGGCCCACTGTTGCATCAACGGCATCACCAGGTTTTTAACTTTTTCCCGCTCATAATCGGACATTTGAAAGCCTTCCGGCGCGCAGGCATAAATATGTTGATTAAATCGCGGTAAAAATCCGGGATGCTCCATTAAAAAGTCTTTACCAAAATAAACACCTAGTGGGGCATACCGAAAAAAACGGTATTGATAGGTGCTGGCATCGATTCCCAATTCAGCCGCTGCTTTTTCAAAATGTTCTTTGTCTGCCAGGATCACATCAATGCGTTTACTGAACAGCATCTTCAACATTTGCGGCAGATTATTTGCGTTCATAGGTTCGGAATAACCCGCCTCTTCCAGCCACTCGGCCTGCTGACTACCGAGGATGGCTCCCAATTTGTAATTATCCTGCCAGGATGTCGGCGCTTTCATATCTGCACGCCAGAACCAATACCAGCTCTCCAACACCAACGGCGCCGACAGGCTTGCATAATCATCAGCGTCATCAATTGAAATTGCGGTAAAAAAACCGTCCAGTTTACCTTTGCGCACTTCCTGGCGAGCGCGCAACCAAGGCATGCTGGTGATTTGATAGGGTTGCTGTAAATCTTTAAAGATACATTCGATATGTTCGATAGAGCCGCCGCGCACCAGTTGATTGCGTTCGGCCGTATACGCGGAGGAAACGTTAGTACCCAAGGTAATTTCCCGCTCTGGCGTTTTAGCCATAACAGTATTAATACCAATTAACAAAAGAAAAAAAACAGTGATGGATTTCATACAAGCTCTAACCATGGAATTGCTCCAAGTATAGCAGCCGATGAAATAACTCAAGGAAGTGTTCGCCATCCGTAGCGATCAGAGAAAGGTAAAAAAGGATTAGCGGGAGCGGCGTAGCTGCGGCGTCATATGCCACTCTTCAACAACAATCTCCGGATCAGTGATACCCAACAGGTACAGACCCATATCGCGCACCCTGCCGTTGACACTGAGACCGAAACTGCCGTTGAGCAACACCGTGCGATGACTGCCGGGGTGGCAACGATCGATATGCACAACCTTTTCACCACCGTTATCAATGTACTTGAGCGACAACTGCACCGGATGCGCCAAACCCGCCGGGGTACGCAACCAGATGGCGCAATCGAACATACCTTGCCAATTACCTGCTGCCGTCCAGGTACTGTGTTCGCTGAGTACCGACATGGGAATATCCACCAGCCAACGCTGCTGCTGGAAACTGGTTCGCTGAACATTGCTTTGCTGGGCCTTGTTTTGTTGGGGACTGGACGGCTGCGCCGCGCGTTGAGCCGATGGTCGTTGAGCAACAGATTTCGTCAAGGTTGGAATGCCGGACATAAACACCTCTGGACATGGGTTTGGCGTCGTTTGATGGCCCAAGACTACACGGTCAGCCCCCTCAAGGATGTGATATGCGCAACACTTGGCCAGGAAGAAAAGGCCAAAGGCCAACAGGATTGCAAGGAGCAGCAGCCGGTCACGCTCAAAACCCGACGGCCATCGCAAAACGGCGTGCACCTTTTGCCTCACCGGATTGACCTTTCACCTCATCGGATTGAAAAGGAGCGGGATTTATTCCTCGCCGGTCGGCCAAACCTGCCGACTCGCCCGGTCCGCTATGTTAAAATCCTGCGCCTTTTGTCATCTGCCACGGCCCTGGTTGCGGCAGCGTCCTACAACTAATTAGATACGGAACGTACCATGCACCACACTGCCCGCAAATTTTCGCTGTCGGTCACAGCGATACTTGCCTCCTTACTCGTCACTCTCAGCCCTCACACCTTTGCTGCGGTCGGCAGTCTCGACCTGACCACCAGCGGCATCGGTTATTTTTCCCTGGTTCTGTTTGTTATCGCCTACTTGCTGGTAATGGGCGAAGAACTGCTGCACCTGCGCAAATCCAAACCGGTGCTGGTGGCGGCCGGTATTATCTGGATGTTACTGGGTTGGGTTTACACCCAGGAAGGAATGCCCCACGAGGCAGAGCACGCTTTCCGGCACACGCTGCTGGAGTTTGCCGAGTTGATGCTGTTCCTGTTAGTCGCGATGACTTATATCAATGCCATGGATGAGCGCAACGTTTTCGATGCCTTGCGCGCCTGGATGATTCGCAAAGGTTTTAATTACAAGACACTGTTCTGGCTTACCGGCTTTCTCGCGTTTTTTATTTCCCCCATCGCCGACAACCTCACCACCGCGTTATTAATGTGTGCCGTGATCATGAAAGTGGGCGGTGAGGATAAAAAGTTTATCAATATCTGCTGTATTAACGTGGTCGTCGCCGCTAACGCCGGCGGCGCCTTCAGTCCATTTGGTGACATTACTAAGCTGAATGAATGGCAAGATGTCATTATCACCTTAC
>CAMPIG010000531.1 GCA_946886255.1 uncultured Cellvibrio sp.
GGCTTATGGTGGTTTGACGAACCTGTTGTTGGAAAACAAACATAACGGTCAGCCTGGTGTATATGGTTTTTTTGCCAGCACCGATAACGACGCATCTTGGCAGGAAGCTTTCGCCACGTTGCGCCAGCGTGTTCTGGCCATTAACAGTGAGCTGTTTGGTGACACAGAATTGCGCCAGCAAGCCGACAATTTTATTCGGCAGCGTCTCGAAGATGCAGGGCGGTGTTTAAGTGATCTGCAGCGTCTATGTCAGCACGGTCACTTTGAGTTGACGTCTCATTTGTTTACCGTGCGCGAAATGCTCGCCAGTATCGGTGAGGCACACAGCGCCTGGAATATGACGCAGCTGTTACGCCGGGATGGGGTTAATGCGCGGTTTGTTGACTTGACCGGGTGGAAAGCTGATCAAGCAGAAAACCTGGACGATATGATTCGCCAGCAGTTCTCCGATGTCGATTACGCCAACGAATTGCTGATTGCCACAGGTTACACCCATTGCTCCGAAGGTTTAATGGCCAGTTTTGATCGCGGTTACAGCGAGATGACCTTCAGCCGTATTGCGGTATTAACGCAAGCGCGCGAAGCCATCATTCATAAAGAATATCATTTGAGCAGCGCCGATCCGCGCTTGGTGGGTGACAGTAAAGTGGTACCGATTGGCCGCACGAATTACGACGTTGCCGATCAGCTCGCCAATCTGGGGATGGAAGCAATCCACCCCCGTGCCGCTAAAGGTTTGCGCCAGGCGGAAATTCCCTTGCGTATTAAAAATACCTTTGAGCCAGAACATCGTGGCACATTAATTACCGGTGATTATGTTAGTGATACGCCGCGCGTAGAAATTATTGCGGGCCGCAAGCGTGTTTATTCCGTCGAGTTATTTGATCAGGACATGATGGGCAACATCGATAAATATGACTCCGGTATTCTCGCTGTGTTAGCACGTTTCAAAGCGCACGTGGTCAGTAAAGACATGAATGCGAACACCATTACTCATTACGTAGCGGCGAATTTAAAAACGGTTAAACGCATCCGTGAAGTATTGGAAGAAAAATACACCGGCGCAGAAATTAATACGCGCAAGGTGGCTGTGGTATCGGCCATCGGGAGTGATATGAAAGTGCCGGGTATGCTCGCAAAAACCGTGTCTGCGTTGGCGGAAGTCAATATCAGTATTCTCGCCATGCATCAATCTATTAGGCAGGTGGATATGCAGTTTATTATCGATGAAGACGATTACGATCTCGCTGTGCAACGCCTGCATCGCTGCTTGATTGAAGTCCACGATCATGGGATCGCAATATGCGCAGCCTGATCATCGCGGGAGCGATGTTAGTCCTGACGCTGGCAAATGCCGCCAGCGCACAGGAAGCGGTCGACACTGAGTCCGCCGTCCAGCAGCAACAAGCCGAAACTCATGTAGAGCAATTGCAGGAACCACTCTATAACCCTTTTGTAGAACGCTACGTGTTGGATGAGCTTAAGCAGCTGCGCTCCGACATGGCGAACCAGCGAGTTGAAATTCTGCAGCAAATTGTTGACCGTCACGTCGAGTCGGTGGATAAGGGCGTAACTTACGCTACCAACACCATCACGTATTTTTTCTATCTGATTGCTGGCGTCAGTTCTATTCTGGTGGTGGTCGGTTGGACCTCTATTCGTGAGATAAAAGAGCGCATGGGTACCTTGGCCGATGAAGAGGTGCGCAAGCTGGTAGAAATTTACGAAGGGCGTCTCCAGGGCATTGAAAAACAGCTGACGCAAAAAACGCTGCACATTGAGTCCAACCGCGAAGAAATTGAACGTACCCAGGAAATCCATTCGCTCTGGTTACGTGCTGCCCAGGAAACGGCGCCGGCCAATAAAATTGCCGTTTACGATCACATTCTGACGATCAAGCCGGGCGACTGCGAAGCCTTAACCTACAAAGCGGATGCCGTATTAGAACTGGGCGAACCGCAATGGGCTGTTAATTTGTGTCAACAAGCTTTGGCAATTGATTCTGATAATGCTCATGCGTTTTATCAATTGGCATGCGCGCACACCGCATTGAACCATTACGACGAAGCGATTCATTATCTGCAAGAAACTCTGTCGCGGGTTGAGAGCTATCGTGATCAACTTGGTGAAGATGTAGCTTTGCAGCCTCTCGCCGATCTCCCGGCATTTAAAGAACTGGTGGGCCAGCGCGCTCCTGAGTAATAGTTCTTCATTATCAGCATAAACCGCTGTGATAAATAGCAACGCTCTAATAATAAAAGGAAATCGCCATGTTTGATCGATTGGCCAAAGCGTGCGGATTAAGTGCCGTTCCACAAATATTTTTTATTGCGGCTGCCCTGGCCGTTGTGTTTGTGATCTTCGCGATTCCGTTCAACGCGGAATTCGCGCGTTTTTTTGGTACTTTGGGTAGTTTTACGTTTTATTATTTTGGTTGGTTTTATGTGCTGAGTGTGACAGCACTTTTGGTGTTTCTGATCTGGATCGCAATGAGTCGTTATGGCGAGGTCAAACTCGGCGGCAATGAACAGCAACCGGAATACTCCACGACGACCTGGTTTGTTATGTTGTTCGCCGCAGGCATAGGCACCATCCTGATGTTCTGGGGCGTAGCAGAACCTTTGTCGCACTTTATCAAGCCGCCGTTCGTCGATGTTGAACCGAAAACGCGCGACGCCGCCAAAACCGCGATGAATATCGCTTTGTATCATTTCGGTTTACACACCTGGACAATCTTTACCCTACCAGCGGTAGCGATCGGCTATTTCAGTTATCGCAAAGGTTTGCCCATGCGTATCAGCAGCGTATTTTACGGTGTGTTGGGCGAGCGCATTTATGGCCCGATTGGTTGGGTGATTGATATTATCGCGTTGCTCGGGACCTTATTCGGTGTGGCGGTTTCGGTGGGCTTGGGCACCTTGCAGCTAAACAGCGGCCTGTTTTATTTATTTGATTTTTCTGTATCGCCACTGTCGCAAATGATCATCATTGCCGTCATCACTATGGTGGCAACCGCATCCGTTGCCCTTGGTCTGGATCGTGGCATCAAGCGTTTGTCTTACCTCAATATCGGTTTGGCGA
>CAMPIG010000532.1 GCA_946886255.1 uncultured Cellvibrio sp.
TCGGCATCGGGACTGATATCCACAACCCCATCGGTCAGCAGGATAATGTTGTTGCGATAACGTTCAGACAGTTTTTTTCGATCGTAGGTACCCTGCTCAAGAGCTGCGCCGATGTTGGTATAGAGGGCAACAGAAGTAATACCGGCGGACTTGCTCGCCGCTCTCTTGATCCAGTCTTCATCAACCGGGCGATGCGGCACCAGCATGTTGACTGACTGTCCGAACGTCCAGACACCGGCCTGACTACCCTCAGGCATAAGTTGCACCAGTAACTCCATAGCTGGTTTGCGCAAATTCTGCGGATCAGTTTTTTTCATGCTGCCGGATATATCAATCAATACGCGCACATCGGCAGGCAAAGGTTGATTCAGATCCGTAGATTGGGCAGCCGAGTGAATACTGGCAATCGCTAACAACATAAAAGCTAAACGGGGGAAAAAGCGCATGTTGGGCCTGTTTTTATCTGAACTGACTTCAGTGTTACCTAAAGCATATGGCCCCGAGGTGATGCTAAACAGTTGTGTATGACGTAAAACAGCCAGTGTCGCACGACACTCGGTGAGCCGGGGATATCAGCTTAGTTATAGCAGCCACAACGTGATTTGCAATCTTTGCCGGTGAGATTCGCAATCCATGCATAAAATTCCTAATAAAATTATTCTGACAACACTTCAAAAAGACCGACAATTTGATTATGACCGAACATTAAAAGGCGTTTTCGCCCATAGCGTTCACGTAATCTTGGGTAGGATTGTAACCAGGGATTTCGTAGTAGCTTTCCTTTATATCTTCAAAGGCCCCCAAGTTTAACGCTCTACGCTTTGCCTCAAGATCATCGTAAATTGCTTTCGCTCTCTCGCGAATAAGGACCTTTTCTTCTTGGCTTAGCGTTAATGGCGTCGCGAATTTTTCATTGTAGCTTTTGATAACCCAAGGAGCTTCCAGATATTTTTTTGTTTGCATACCGCGCATCGCAGCAAACTCCAAATATGCCAACTGGCCTATAGCTTTACTACGAAGCTCTGTGGAGTCGCGAGGATCAAACCTGCCCAAAAGCATTATCGCTGCAGTGTTAAGTAGCTCCATGTCGCCATAGACCAATGAGAGCTCATAATATCTATTCCTCTTTTCTACATATTCTTTATGGATCCTTCTATTCTCCTCCGCATCAAGGTTGGAATCATAACTTGGAATGTTGTCAGTCAGTCGTCCAGCCAACACCTTAATCGCTAGCAGATCACCGCCATCCGCAAGTATTGTCAACGTTTCGTCATCATAATCTTCATAAATGCGCGCATTTTCACCGAGCAGGCTGTTGTCGTACTTTTCTACAGAACCGATGTATTGCACCACTGGCCCTCTGTAGGGAGTATCGACAATATTCTCAGCAGGGGAGCCTTCTTGCTGCGGCAATGCAGCGACACTATCGCCCACCTTTTTAACCGTGTGCGCTGTCCCATCGCTAGAAACAGTCTCATCATTGGGAGTGGTTACGTAATTAAATGCAATAGCAGCAATCACCAAAAGGGTAATTGCTGTAACTGAAACAAGTAAACGCAAGTTATTCATTTAATTACCAACCTGTGGCACCTCTGCAACTCGTATCTGCCTGTCTTGCTGCGTCAAACAGACTTGCCGGTGGGTGACGCACCACCGGCTCAGCATCAACTAACGTTCAGCACGCAGGGGGATATCACCATCAGTATGATCATCGACATAGCGGTCATCTTCCGGTTCCGGCTCGCGATGACTTCGCGTGGCTACAGGTAGATGCTTTGGCCCCGGTAAAATGCGACGCAAAGCCAATTGCAACAACAGCGATATCACCAGTCCCGCCAGCCAGACGCCGGACACTACCATAATGATGGGCATCACCGCATCAAGTCCTTCCGTGAGGCCTTCAAACACAATAAAGAAAATAGCCGGCGCCATCAGCATCTGCTCGGCATCCACGGCATATGGCGTGAGTAACAGGGCCAATACCGAAACAAAGAAAAATAGAGCCCATTCCCGCCCGAAACGGCGGAACAATAACCAGGCTGCCACGGCACAACCCACTGCGCCCAAACCATAAAGCGTCCACGCTAACCCATACCCATCCACAATCAACTCCTCTGCGGGTTAAACCCAGCGAATAACATAATCTTCAAGATCTTCTTCGGCGACAGCAGATTCCGCCACTACCTTTCCTGCGATGGACATCCCCGCGTTGTGCACACTCTGCGGGTCGCCTGAGACCAGTGGGTGCCAATCAAATAGCGGCAGGCCTTCATCAATCAACCGGTAGGCGCAGGTGTCTGGCAACCAGTAGGTGTCTTTCACTGAATCCGGTGTCAGCACCACGCACCCCGGCACTAACATCTGGCGATGTTCGTAGGCTTTACACTGGCACCGTTCATGATCCAAGTATTCGCAGGCCACGCTGGTGTAAAACACATCGCCGGTATCTTCATCTTCCAACTTATGCAGGCAACATTTGCCGCAACCATCACACAATGACTCCCATTCATTCGGTGTCATTTCTTGCAAGGTTTTCGCACGCCAGAAGACTTGTGCTGCCATAACCTCAGCCCGATAACTTGCTGTTGTGAGCACGCATCAGGCGCATCTCGTCGGTTGCGTCCGACAGTGGCGGGAGTTGCAGATAATACCCCTGGGTTTGCAGGCTTTCGATGACTTTTTCCACGGCGGCACGGGCCAGTTTTTTCTTCGGCGTCAATACCAGTACCATCGCCTGTTGGGGTTTGCCGAAACGCTGCAGCAACGCTTCCGGTACGCGGCTAAGTCCCTCGTCTTTATTGACGTACAGGTACATCCCCTCTTCTTTGGGGCTGCGGTAAATTTCACTGATCACTTTCATGATTTGGCTCACTTGTGGGCACAACCGGCTCTTGGGCAAGCCGTAATAAATTTTCACCGATTACACCGTGACGCCAGCCGAGCAGACGAGTCGGCAAGGTATAGGTACCGCCTTTCATGCCGGAGCGAATGATGGCTTCGTATTCTTTTTTGCGCAGCAAAATTTCCGGCGGCAAATTCAATTGCTCTGCCTGTTCGCGCACATG
>CAMPIG010000533.1 GCA_946886255.1 uncultured Cellvibrio sp.
ACTATGTCCGCATGTTGCCTCACATGGAGCTGGTCTCCATGAGCGTGGGTGAAGTAGTACAAGAGGCGGGTATGCCGATCGAATGGATTTATTTCCCAATTACCAGTGTCGTGTGTTTGGGGTACATCACGGAGAACGGAGCCTCACCCGCCGTAGGCCTTGTGGGTAACGAGGGATTTGTGGGCACCGCCTTTGTAATGGGAAGCGAGTCTTCTTCTACGCGCGCTGTTGTCCAAAGTGCTGGTCTAGGTTATCGCATTCGTGCCAGCTTGGCGAAAAAAGAGCTGCAGCGTAACGGCGAATTTATGCGTATGGCACTGCTGTATTGCCAAGCATTCATTACACAGATTTCACAAACGGCTGTTTGCAACCGTCTGCACTCCGTAGACCAGCAACTCTGTCGCTGGCTGCTGATGAGTATGGATCGTCTGGCTTTCAATGAAATCCATCTTACTCATGAGCTGATTGCCAATATGCTCGGCGTACGCCGCGAAGGCGTCACTCAAGCGGCCGGTAAACTACAGGCGAAGGGCTACATCCAGTACAGCCGTGGCAAGATTCGCATTCTGGATCGCGATGGCATCGAATCTGAGGTATGCGAGTGCTACGGCGTGGTAAATCACGAATACGCTCGTTTGTTGCCACGCAAACCCCAGGTACCTGTAGCCTTGCCACAAACCCGCAAGATTGCTGCTACTGCCGCTCGGGTTACCAGCATCACCGCTCGCACTCAGGAAGCGACCCTGATTGCAGAAGGTGCGGCACGTAAAAGCGATGATTCACAATCTGCACGGTATGCGCGGGCTCGCTAATTGCGCGGCAAACAAGGAGTTTCCAGTGAATAACGACATCCTGGAAAGGTAAATGGAAACAGTTAAAGGGTTCTGTCCAAGCCAAATGGGGTGAAATTACGGATGATGAATTTGACCAAGTGAAAGGAAATCGTGAGCGCCTGGTTGGCTTGGTGCAGGAAAAATACGGTAAGAAAAAGGATAATGTCAGGAACGAGGTCGACGATTTTTTAAATCGGTGAACTGATCTCACTATATAGGCTTGCGGAAGCGCAGGGACGCATCCAGCCACGGAATTGAGGTTTATTTTTCGTTACATTCCCCCGAATCCGCTTCGCTTCTATCCCTCTCTTTGGCTTTGATATCCATTAAGTCTCTGTTTGCGTAGCGCGTTCCAAAGCGGAATTTAAGGCAGCCAAATCCAGAGGCTTGACCAGATGATCGTCAAAGCCAGCCTGCTCGGCGCGTACCTTATCCGGTTGATTGCCGCTTAGCGCAATGAGTTGTGCATCTTTTAATCCCGCTTCCCGCAGTTTTACAGCTAGGCTATAGCCATCAATATCGGGCAGATTAATGTCCAGTAGCACAGCAATTGGCTGGAGTGAACTGAACACATCCAGCGCTTCGGCTCCGGTTCTTACAGCCAGCACTTGCCAGCCTAAATGTTGCAACAGCATTGCGGTGGCTTCACGCGCATCCTGGTTATCTTCGACCAGTAAAATGTGCTTTCCCGGTACAGAACCCTGCAACTGGCGTTGCTGTTGATTTTGTTGCAGCAATTTTTGAATACGGGTTAACAGGGTGGCGGCGTCAATGGGTTTACTCAGGTAGTCATCACACCCGGCTGCCAGGCATCGTTCGCGTTCCCCGCGCAAACTGGCGGCGGTGAGCGCGAGTATGGGTTTTTGGTAGCCTTGGTCGCGCAATAACCGGGTTGCCGATAAACCATCCAGCACCGGCATTTGTGAATCCATGATCAATAAATCAAAGCCGTCACCCTCGGCGGTTTTGCGCTGCACGAGATCAATGGCTTCCTGGCCATCGCTCGCATAGGTTACCCGCCCACCGAAGCTGGTGATGAGGTGACCTAACAACATACGAATATCGGGCAGGTCGTCGGTGACCAGAACATGGCCCTTGAAGCTAAACGCAGTGGAGATGGTGGTGACGTCCAGATTGCTGCGGGAATCCAATGGTTTGCGTTCGATGTTTTCCAGATTGCCGGGATTGATATAAAGCGTAAACACACTGCCGACACCCGGTTGGCTTTTTACGCTGATATTTCCACCCAGGCATTGTGCAAGTTGCCGACTGATCGCCAACCCGAGTCCGGTACCTTGTTGGCGGCTGGTAAGGGTATTCGCAACCTGGGTAAATGGTTTGAATAAACGTTCAATATCAGTTTTTGAAATACCGACACCGGTATCGCGTATGGAAAAGTGTAAATAGGTTTTATTGCGCAGATGGGCTTCAGCAATATGTAAGGAAACTTCACCTTCTTCCGTAAATTTAATGGCGTTGCCCAGAAGGTTGAGCAGAATCTGGCGCAGCCGCGTGGGATCGGTTTTGATCTTCACTGGCAAGGCGGTTTTAGCTAACACATTAAGGCGCAGGTTTTTGTCCTGCGCGTTGACCGAGATGAGTGAGCAGATCTCATTCACAAAGCTGTGTAAATGGACATCGAGGTGCTCAATCTCCAACTTACCCGCTTCGATCTTGGATAAATCCAATACATCATTCAGCAAGCTCAGGAGATGTCGACCGTTACGCTTGATAATTTGCAGGTGATTTTTGTCCGGCGCCTCATCGGCTGCCAGCAGTAAATCGGTATAACCCAGGATGGCGGTCAGCGGTGTGCGTAATTCATGGCTTAGATGCGCAAGAAATTCACTCTTGGAGCGGTTTTCTGTTTCGGCGCGCAAGCGTTCGACCCGTTCCGCTTCCATCTCCCGGCGGGTGAGGGCATAACGAATAGCCCGCGCCAACCCTTGGGCATTTAATTGGGATTTGACCAGATAATCTTCGGCGCCGGCATTCAGCGCTTCCTGGTCGAGCTGCTTGTTGTCTTGCCCCGTCAGCATGATGATGGGGCCCTTGAAACCCAGTTTCGGGGCTTCACGCAGTAACGACAATCCGTCTTCGGAGCCGAGGCGGTAATCCATCATGCACAAGTCATGGTTGTTGCGCGCGAAATGCTTACGTGCTTCCTGAGGGGTTGATGCCCAGGTCAGGGAATATTCTCCCGCGATAATATCTTCAAGCAGACCTTGCG
>CAMPIG010000534.1 GCA_946886255.1 uncultured Cellvibrio sp.
GTGCGGATGCGAGGATAACGGCGCAGGTGGCCGAGGTGTTGGCGCATACGCCGGGCATCGCGAATTTTTCGTTGATTCAGGCTTACCCGCTCGGTGACCTGGAGGATATCTTTCAAAAAGCCCTGGCCCATTGGCGCGATGCGTTGGCTGGTAAAACGTTTTGTGTGCGCGTAAAGCGCCATGGCAAACATGACTTCGGTTCGGTCGATGTGGAGAAGTTTGTGGGCGGTGGGTTGTTGCATAACTCGCAGGCCAAAGGTGTGGATCTGCATAACCCGGACATTATTGTGCCGCTGGAAATCAAGTGGGAGCGCCTGTTTGTTATCGCGAGCAAAACGCAAGGTCTGGGCGGTTTTCCGCTCGGTGCGCAGGACCCGGTTCTGTCACTGATTTCCGGCGGTTTTGATTCCACGGTGTCGACGTATTTGTGCATCAAGCGCGGGTTGCGCGCGCATTACTGTTTTTTCAATCTCGGCGGCCGTGCGCATGAAATCGGCGTAAAAGAAGTAGCTTATTATTTGTGGAATAAATACGGCGCTTCGCATCGCGTCAAATTTGTCACCGTACCCTTTGAAGACGTGGTGCGTGAAATTCTCGAAAAAGTTGATAATTCTTATATGGGCGTAGTGCTTAAACGCATGATGTTGCGGGCGGCGGAGCAGGTGGCGGAGTCGCTGGAGATTCCCGCGTTGGTAACCGGCGAAAGTGTGGCACAGGTGTCGAGCCAGACTCTGGTGAATTTAAACGTGATTGATCGCGCAACGGACATGATTGTGTTGCGCCCGCTGGCCACCATGGATAAGGGCGAGATCATCGATATCTCGCGCAAGATCGGCACCGAAACCTTCGCCGCCAGCATGCCGGAATATTGTGGTGTTATTTCCGTGAACCCTACCACGCGCGCGAAATTGGCTCGCGCCGAGGCGGAAGAAGAAAATTTTGATATGGCGGTGCTGCAACGCGCCGTCGACGAACGCATCGCGCAGAATATCGATGAAATTGTGGATGACCTGAACGCTGATTTATCCGTGCCGATTGTGGCGGATGTCGTCGGTGCGGATCAGGTAGTGATCGACATTCGTCATCCCGATGAAGAAGAAGCGAACCCGCTGAAATTGCTCAATGTCACCATCGAAAAGATTCCGTTCTATTCGCTCAATAAACAATTCCCGCAGCTGGATGTCAGCAAACAATATTTGCTCTATTGCCAGAAAGGCGTCATGAGCCAGTTGCATGCGGCCAATCTGAAAGATGCCGGGCACTCCAATATTGGTGTTTATCGTCCTGAGCCGAAGAGTGCGTGCTCGATTTAGTTATTGTTGAAAATATTGATTGGGCGTGACGCCAACATTGCGTTTGAACATGGCCGAGAATGCGCTGGGATTGGCGTATCCGAGAAAGTTGGCAATGCGCGCAATACTCTCGCCTCGACTGAGGCGGCAGAGCGCTTCGGCGAGCTGCACTTGCTGGACCCACTGGTGGTATTTCAGGCCAGTTTCCTTCGGAAATAAACGAATCAGGGTGCGAGTGCTGGCGCCGGCCATCTCTGCTAATTCATCGATGGTGTAAGTCACACCGGGCGAATGCATAATCCGCTGGCACACCGTTTTTAAACGCCGATCCTGCGGCCAGGGAATTTCCATCGGCTGGGTGGCAGCGCGGTCAATCTCCATCAAAATCAGCGCAACCAAATGTTCACCCCGCCCCCGAATCGGATACTCGGCCGGTTCTTGCAGCAAACCCAAAATCAATTCGCGCAGTAATCCTGACACAGAAATTGCGCGGCATTCTTTGCCAAGCGAGAGCGGGACATCTTCGCTAACGTAAAGGGTGCGCATCTCCACATCACTCATCATAAACGAGTGATGCTCAACATTCGGCGGTACCCAAAGTGCGCGATGTGAAGGGATTGTCCAGACGCTGTTGGGGGTTATCACCCGCATGACGCCCTCAACCGCATAAAGCAACTGCGCGCGCCGGTGCGTGTGGCTGGGAACCTCATCGCCATTCGCATAACGCCCACCCCAGGCCACTATGGGGCGCGGCACATGTTGCAGTTCTTCCGGGCTTCGCTGTTCAACAACACTCATGATCGCTTCCACCTCTCTTATAGCGTAGCTGCGGCAAATACAGTTATGGCTTGTCACTTATTCGACATTTTATGTCATTTCTATTATTTCTGACGCCTTATACTGGCCAGCCTGGCGATTACCTGCGTGATCGCCGCATATTCGATTTTATGTAGTGATGTTATGAGTCAGATGGAAACCCTTACTCCTGCTGGTGCGGTGCTTGGCGAGATACCGCCGGTTGTACCTGCTGCCAATACCTTTGATCCGACTAAAACGATCATCCCTGTGATTGGCGCAGTCAGTTTTGTCCACCTGATCAATGATTTGATCCAATCTATCTTGCCGTCGATCTACCCGTTGTTGAAAACAGATTACGCGCTGAGCTTTACCCAGATCGGCATGATAACGCTCGCGTTCCAGATGACGGCGTCGCTGCTGCAGCCGGGCATTGGACTTTATACTGACAAACATCCTAAACCCTACTTATTGCCCTCCGGCATGCTGTTCACCTTGGCCGGCCTGGTCATGCTGGTATTCGCCAACAATTTCACCTGGCTGTTGATTGCCTCGGCGATGATTGGGTTGGGGTCTTCGACTTTCCACCCGGAAGCCTCGCGTGTTGCGCGTATGGCATCGGGCGGGCGTTTTGGTTTTGCGCAATCGTTTTTCCAGGTAGGAGGCAATGCCGGTTCTGCCTTTGGCCCCTTGTTGGCAGCGGCCATTATTATTCCGCAGGGACAAGGTGCAATCGGGTGGTTCACACTGTTTGCGATTGTGGGTTTTGCCGTATTGTTTGGTGTAGCCCGCTGGACGATCCGCTCGCATGCATCACTTAAGAGCGTAAAAAAACATACGCACTTTGCACACCTGTCGCGAACTCAGATAATCGGTGCATTAACGGTGTTGGCGCTGTTGGTATTTTCCAAATACATTTACATGGCAGCGTTTACCAATTACTACACGTTTTACCTGATCGAAAAATTCTCGAC
>CAMPIG010000535.1 GCA_946886255.1 uncultured Cellvibrio sp.
CCCCAGATCCGGTTTATGGTGCAGAGGTTGCAATCGATCCGCCAACGGGCTGTTATCCAGCACAATCTTCGGCAATACCCCCACACCAAATCCCAGGCTAACCATGCTGACAATGGCTTCATTCCCTTTCACTTCTGCATAAATGTTGGGGTGGATCTGTTGTTCGGCAAACCATGAATCAAGGCGCTCGCGAGCAAGGCCTTCTTCGGAGATGATCATCGGAATCCTCTGCCAAAAATTCTGGGCGGTGGAGGTGGGTGGCTGCCAGGTTTCATCATCGCGCGGCGCAATAAAAATGAGGGGAGAGCGCGCGATCAATTTAAAGCTGATACCGGCCGGCAGTTTTTCCGGCTTGGCGGCAATCGCAATATCTTCATTGCCCGCCAATACCCGCTCGATAGATTGGGCCGGATCGCCAGTATGTAATTTAATGGCGATGCCCGGATGGCTTACACGGAACTCGGTCAGAATGTCGAATAAGAAGCTGTAACTGGCGGTGACAGAGCAATAAATACTTAATTGCCCGCGCAATTGATCCGCATGGGCGAGCAGTGATTCCTGGTAAGTGTCCCATTGCTGTAAAACCTCCCGTGCGAAAAACAGAAAGCTTTGCCCTTCATGGGTTAAGACGACTGAGCGATTGTCTCGCTCAAACAGGCTTGTCCCTAAATCCTCCTCCAATTGTTTAATACTCCGACTGACCGTTGAGGGGCTGACATGGCATGCTGCCGCCGCACGACCGAAGTGGAGGGTATTGGCAAGGGCGCAAAAGAGCTTGAGTTTGGCGATATCCATAGTGTTGCGGTTCTTGCATCATTAGGTTGCGAATATATCATTTTACGCCATAAGAGAAATTTTCTACACTAGCGGCCTTTTTAGCGCTGCGGCATCTTTGGATGAGCGTGGCAATCTCAGGTGCTAATGTCATTCAGGAGTCAGTCATGCACGTTTATTACGATAAAGATTGTGATCTTTCTATCATTCAATCCAAAAAAGTAGCCATTATCGGTTACGGTTCGCAAGGGCATGCACACGCATGCAACCTGAAAGATTCAGGCGTTGACGTGGTCGTTGGTTTGCGTCCAGGCTCTGCAACGGTCAAGAAAGCAGAAGCGCATGGTTTGAAGGTTACTGACGTGCCATCTGCTGTGGCATCAGCAGATCTGGTTATGATTCTGACTCCGGATGAATTCCAGTCTCGTTTGTATAAAGAAGAAATTGAGCCAAACATTAAAAAAGGCGCTGCCCTGGCTTTTGCCCATGGTTTCGCTATTCACTACAACCAGGTCGTACCTCGTGAAGATCTGGATGTGATCATGGTTGCTCCTAAAGCACCGGGTCACACCGTGCGGTCTGAGTTTGTTAAAGGCGGCGGTATTCCTGATTTGATTGCGATATACCAGGATGCTTCCGGCAAGGCTAAAGACCTGGCGTTGTCCTACGCGTCAGGTGTTGGCGGTGGACGCACGGGGATTATTGAAACAACGTTCAAAGACGAAACGGAAACCGATCTGTTCGGCGAGCAAGCTGTACTTTGTGGCGGTTGTGTTGAGTTGGTCAAGGCTGGTTTTGAAACGCTTGTTGAAGCGGGTTATGAACCGGAGATGGCCTACTTCGAGTGTTTGCATGAGCTTAAGTTGATTGTGGACTTGATGTATGAGGGTGGTATCGCCAACATGAACTACTCTATCTCCAACAATGCTGAATATGGCGAATATGTAACAGGTCCTCGCGTTATCAATGATGAATCGCGTAAGGCCATGTGTCAGGCGTTGAAAGATATTCAGGATGGTGAGTACGCCAAGAAATTTATCATGGAAGGTGCGACCAACTACTCCTCAATGACGGCATATCGTCGCAATAATGCGGCGCACCCGATTGAGCAAGTAGGTGCCAAACTGCGCGCCATGATGCCCTGGATTCAGGCCAATAAGATTATCGACAAAACCAAGAATTGATTCTGCGGTCATAATCGGTGTCCAATAAAAAACGCGGCTATAGCCGCGTTTTTTATTGGATGCGTGAGTGCATCACGTGTGTACAATGTCGCTCTTGCAAAATAAGAGGTTAAGTATGACAAGCCAAGAGACAGAGCAAACAAAGATTCAGGAACCGAGTGAGAACGACAGCTTATTACCATTTGATGAGCATGTTGAGGAAGTATCGGAGAATGGGCAAAAAGTTCGACATCGCGGCGTATACCTGCTGCCCAACCTGTTTACAACCGCCGCACTATTTGCCGGCTTTTACGCCATCATCGCGGCTATGCACGGCAATTTCGACAGCGCGGCCATCGCAATCTTCATCGCCATGGTGTTCGATGGTATGGATGGGCGGGTTGCACGTCTGACGAATACCTCCAGTGCATTTGGTGAGCAGTACGATAGTTTGTCGGATATGGTCTCCTTCGGTCTGGCCCCGGCTTTGGTTATGTTTAGCTGGTCGCTTCACGATTTAGGCAAGCTTGGCTGGGCTGCCGCATTCATTTATGCGGCTTGTGCTGCTTTGCGCTTGGCTCGGTTCAATACGCAGATTGGTACTGTGGATAAAAAACATTTTGTTGGCCTTGCGAGCCCGGCTGCTGCAGCGATCATCGCCAGTATTGTTTGGACATGGCACAACAGTGACATGGGTGAGTTAGCGGCAATACCGGCCGCATTGATCACGGCCCTAACGGGGCTGCTGATGGTGTCCAACTTCCGCTACAGCAGCTTTAAAAATATTGATTTTCGCGGTCGAGTACCGTTTGTTGTGATGCTTCTGATTGTTTTTGTGTTTGCTGTCTTGCTTATTGATCAAGCGAGCGTCCTGCTCACTATGTCAATTATTTATGGTTTGTCAGCTCCGGTTTTGTGGCTATGGCGGAAGCGCAGTTTGATTTTTAATCGCCGGAAAACTGAAGGCGGAGAATAAACTGTTGGATAAATATGCAAAATGCTTGGTCGTTGAGCGGTTTTGAATATTAAACGTTCGCTGTAAAAAATAATTGCAAAAAGGAGTTGCGCGGGTCGGGAAAGCGGGTATTATGCGCG
>CAMPIG010000536.1 GCA_946886255.1 uncultured Cellvibrio sp.
TCCACGGCGCGGGTTATCTTCGAAACCGCGACTGCGGTAATCAAACCAGCTGAACAGACTGTTGTCCTCCGGCATTAACTCACGGAACGTATCTTTCAAACCCCAGCTCATCAATTGTGCCAGCCACTCGCGTTCCTCCGGTAAGAAACTGCACTTGCCGGTGCGTAACCAGCGCTTGCGATTTTCTTCCCCGATGCCGATATCACAATCCTGATGCGAGATATTCATATCGCCCATCACCAATATCTGGTTTTCCGGTTTGTGCGCGCTGCTGAGGTAAGTAAACAGATCTGCATAATATTTTTGCTTGGCAGGGAATTTGATCGGGTGATCGCGACTTTCGCCTTGGGGAAAGTAACCATTTAATACCGTAATTTCACCACCCAGGGGGGATGCAAAGGTACCGCCGATAAAGCGTCGCTGCGCGTCCTCGCCATCTTCCGGGAAGCCTTTAATAACGCTTAAGAAAGGATGTTTGGATAAAAGTGCGACACCATAATGAGTTTTCTGCCCATGGTAGGCCACGTGATAACCCAAGGCTTCAATATCTGCCAAGGGAAAGTCGGGATCATTGACTTTGGTTTCTTGCAGGCCGACGAAGTCCGGCGCGTATTTATCAACGACAGCTTGCAGTTGATGTGGGCGTGAACGAATGCTGTTGATATTAAATGAAACGACTTTCATAGTGGTTAAGCTTAATCAGCAGGTTAAAAAGTAAAAACCCGGATATTGCTATCCGGGTTCAAGTGAATGTTTGTCAGAATTAAAAATTTGCTAGCCGGGTTTTTTCATTTTTTTGCAGTTCGAGGATAAAGTCCGCCAATACTTGCCCCGCTTCATTCAGGAAGGGATCGTTGGCAGGATCAATCTTCTCCGGCTCGGCGCTGATGATCTCCTCGCCGTCTTCACCAACAGCGGCATCAGTATCTTTAATGTCCTCATAAGACGCATAGGGCTCCAAACCTTTGGCCTTGCGTCGACGATTCTCCATTACCAGGATACGTTGTTCCATTTGCTTTTGTTCCAGTTCGCGGGTGGTTTTGCGTAATGAAACGGCTTTCTTCTCATTGTTTTCATCTGCCATCGCGCGCTGTTCGCGCAAGAAAACAAAATCAGGATCAGTTTTTATCCGCGCTTCATGACGCTGATTAATAGCAGGCAAGAGTGCGGGAATGTCAAAATATTTATCATGTTTTACCGCATGAATGCGATCCCATGGCAGGGCATTGTCATAACTGCTTTCGCCCACTTCTTCAGTATCGATCAAGGTCGGCAACTCAATATCCGGTACTACACCACGGTGTTGCGTGCTGTCACCGGAGATCCGGTAAAACTTCGATTCAGTAATTTTCAGATCGCCGTGTTTCAACGGCAGCATGGATTGTACGGTGCCCTTACCGAAGGATTGAGTACCGATAATAATGCCACGGCTGTAATCCTGAATAGCGCCTGCAAAAATTTCAGATGCAGAGGCACTGAGACGATCAACAAGAATCACCACCGGGCCGCGATAAACTGCTGGTGAATAGGAACGGTAGCTGCGCGAAATCACTTCATTGCTTTGGCGAATCTGCACCACGGGACCCGGATCGACAAATAAATCTGTCAGAGCCGCTGCTTCCTGTAATGAACCACCGCCATTTTCGCGCAGGTCTATAATCACACCGTCAACATGTTGTTCGCTGAGCTCGCCCAACAAATTAAATACGTCACGGGTGGTGCTTTTATAGTTTGGGTCGCGATTACGGTAGGCTTCGAAGTCCATATAAAAGGTAGGGATGTCGATAACCCCGACTTTAAAAATATGATCGCCTTCACCGACATTGAAAATATGTTTCTTCGCAGCCTGTTCTTCCAGCTTGACCTTCTCGCGTTTGATGCTGATCACTTTACTGTTGCCGGGGCTGGCTTTGGCCGGCAACACTTCCAGGCGCACGATGGTATCTTTTTTTCCGCGAATCAGATCGACCACTTCGTCAAGACGCCAACCCACCACATCGACCATTTCGCCTTCTGTGCCTTGGCCAATAGCGACAATACGATCTGCCGGTTTTAATTCGCCTTGCTTCGCTGCCGGCCCTGCCGGCACCAGACGCATGACTTTGGTGTACTCATCTTCACTTTGCAGCACCGCGCCAATACCTTCCAGTGAAAGAGCCATATTGATATTGAAGTTTTCGGCATTGCGCGGTGACAGATAATTGGTGTGCGGGTCGTAGAGCATGGTCAGCGAGTTCATCATCACACTGAAAACTTCTTCTGAATCCTGCTGCTTTACCCGGCGTAATTGATTTTTAAAACGTTTTTCAAGCGTGGTTTTGCTCTCTTCAATCGTTTTACCTGTCAGCATCAGGTTAAGCAGATTAAATTTGATGCGTTTTTGCCACAAGGCATCGGCTTCTTTTTGATTCGCGGGCCATTGGGCATTTTCCCAATCTGTGGAAATAGATTCTTCCACTTCAAAATTATACTTAACCGTTTCATCAGCCAGCTGTGCGAGTATGGCATCCAGACGTTTTTCTACCCGCTCATTATAACGGTTAAAAATAGCGAAGCCTTGGGTGAGGTCGCCCTTCTTCAGATAATCGTCGAATTTCTTGCGGCTTTTTTCAAATTCATCAATATCGCTTTGCAGGAAATAGTTCTTGGCGGGATCGAGTGCTTTTAAATAATCATCGAGAAAGCGAGCGGAAAGTGCATCATCCAATTCCTGATCACGGTAATGTTTTTTATGTAATTGAGTGACAACTTCAATCGCCGCCTTTTCCTGTTCGGGCGTTTGTTTCAGGGCCGGTAAGGCCAACGTATTTGCGCCATAGGTTGCTAAAAGCAGGGTTAACAGGAAAGGTTTAACGATATTTCTTGTAAAAGCGGTGTACATAGACAGGATCTCATGGTTGGGCATGCCGGGTAGCGCCGGTGAATGTTCACCCAGGCTATATCCCACAATACAATCATTCACTTCATTGGGCGCATTTTCGCTCAACAGAATGCGTCGTAAATCAGTCCTTACTATAGCTCAGTTGGCGT
>CAMPIG010000537.1 GCA_946886255.1 uncultured Cellvibrio sp.
CTCGCATCTTCATAAATTTTTCCTTCTTATCTTGTTACGCCTGCTTCATTATTTGGTTGATTAACAGGGCGCAATGAATGAGTTAACAGAAAGGGTAATTCTGGGTGTTGACGTTTGACCTCCTCAAAAAATAGGAACATAAACAACAAGACCTCGACGAGTGAACTCATCGACGCATTGCTCTTTACCACGGTTACCACTATTTTTTTACAGCGTCGCAGCAACACTGTGCCGTGGAGACATAAATCCACACACGGCCCAGCGTGTCTTGCGGCTGCAAATCGAAACGAAAAAGATGTACCACTTGATTGCGGGAATACCGCATTAACGTTGTTATCCAACGCTGTATTTTCATTATTGTTGTTATATGCAGGTCTTTTGCCTGCGTATTTAACGACGTCTTTTCAGACTTCTCTCACCGTCTTTTTGTATTCTTACTTTGCTTCTCACAACACACCGCTGAGTCCTGCTACGGGTTAGCGCGAGCCCTGAAGAAATGTGAAAAGGGGGCTGCGTGGTGCGGCTTTCCCTGTCTTGGCGTGTTGATCAATTCTTGCACTTTCCCCATTTGAAGGTCAATCAATAATTTTGTCATTTTTACGGATTATTGTGATGGATATTGCGATTTTACAAATGAATTCGGTTACATTTTTCTCTACAAAAGCATGTAATCGGTTTCTTATCTTTCTTATTATGTGCTGTAATTGTGCTCAGCGGTGGAGGTTACAACTTTGGGTTCTTAAGCGATCATCGATTAATCCGTGTGGGGGATTCACGGGTGGAAGCACCCGGCCTTGAATTTTGTTAGAAAAAAACCCGCACTGTTGGCGGGTTTTTATTTGATTGCCCTTACGCTGGTAATAAAAACATTTATTCCACTGCGCTCGCTTGTTCCAACTGGATATTGGTGAAACTGAAACCATTAGCATCAGTATTACCCTGCGCCGCATAAAGGCCGACTTTCACGTCTTCCGGCAGTTCATCGATAAAGCTGTTGGTCCTGGCTATGATGTAATTAACACCGCCGTCGATCGAGTAGGAAAGCGTAAAGCTGTTACCGGTCCGCGCAACACGCAGGTATAACTGATCATCAGGCGCCAGTGTTTGAACGATGGTGCCTTTTCCCAAACTGGTGCCCGCACCCAGACGCTGGCTGTGGAGAATCCCAGTATCGCGCAGCCCCACTTTAGCGCTGGCACCTACCGCACCGCCGTTGTCGCATTCCACACATAACATCACACCGACGGAGCCCTGGTCTGAACCTGTGCGCGTGGGTATATTCCAACTGGACAAATTCGCGGTAAAGACAAAATCACCACTGACTACCTGGTTGATATAGAAAAATCCTTCCGCGCTGCTTTCAAATTTGCCGCCGGTAATAGTAAAGCTGGCTGCGGTTTCTGAGGATTCACTGACGCTGCCACTGATCGCTGAGCCGCCGCCCATATGCATGGCTTCCACAGTCCAACCACCTTCAGCGGTGCCGGATTGGCCATCCTCACCATCTTCCCCGCCGCTATCGCCCGGCAGACTGCCTTCACCGGTCTCGCCTTCGATAATCTCGTCCGGTACACCCAGGCAGGTGCGGTTGATTTTATTCACACCGGCGTTATCCACGACATGTTGTTTGACGTCCGTCGTCGGTATCAGGCTAAACGTGTACGGTGGTTCATACTGTTGAGTAGTGCTGACAACCGGCCCGGCCACCACGCAGGTCCCCACTGTTTCGCCGGTGCAAGTGTCCGGATTCCAGGTTACGTCCTGGTAGATATTGCTATCCGCCGTGCCGATATCCCAATAGCCCACCGCGCTGCTGTCCTTACTGAGGATGGGATTTTTTGCATTAGCAAAATGATTGCCTTCAATACGTATCACGGCGCCCATGCGCGAATTAATACCGGTTTCCACAATATCGGTGTAGTAGTTATTAACGATATGCCCTTCGCCAAAACGAAATAGCGGCAGACGCGAATTCACTTTCTCCCAATGGTTTGCATAAAAGGTGACTCGACGATTGAAATTGTTACTGTCGCTGCTGCCCCACAACGAGGTTTTCCAGCTATCGTGCAAATAATTGTATGAAAGGGTGATCTTGTCGATATTGCCTTTGCCACTTACGAGCTCATCGTAATAATCCTTGTGGACATCGAGGCTGTTGTAAACCTCATTGTGATCGATCCAGACATTTGTCGAGGTGCCGTCAATACTGATCGCATCTTTCTGGCCGATGCGAACATAACGCAGCGTAAGGTTGCGCACGATAATATTATTTGCGCGCACAATATTGATTCCAATGCCGTCAAATAATGCTGCGTTGCCCACACCGATGATGGATACATTGGCCATATCTTTCACATCAAATTGATTCACGCCGGAATTTTCCGGCGTGATGGTGCCGTTAATGTAGATCGTCAGCGGGTTGGAATTATTTTTCTTGGTAGCCAATGCGGCGACAAGGTCAGCGCCGGTTTTTGCCACCATATAATTTCCTCCGGCACCACCGGTGGTACCAGCATCCAGCGCGGCAAAACCTTGTACCCTATTCGCGGCTTCGCAAGACAAGTCGCCCTCACTACTGCTCTCAGCGCTGCTGGCCGAACTGCTGGTAACACTGGAGGTTTCCGACGCGGCACTGGAAGCGCCGGATGAAACGCTGCTTTGTGCTTCAAGGCTGGATGAACTTGAATCTGTACTGCTCGAACTCGCAAGGCTGCTGGACGATAAATTATTATTCGGTGCGCTGGATGCACTATTGCCAGATCCGCCTCCGCCGCATGCAACCAAGGTGCCGCTAAGCAACACGATATAAACGATTTGATATGTTCTCATTATCGATTTCTCTCACAGGTTATTTATAGGTTTATATACGAGCCCGGCGATCAGGATGCTGATCACCGAATCGCGCAGCTAAAACGTGTGTGGTTAAACAAAAACAGGAAGGGAGTTAACAGTTACCAGTGCCGATGGATTAGTTATTATTGTTAGAAAAATAAAACCCGCCAGGGCGGGTTTTATTCGAGGTACGTCA
>CAMPIG010000538.1 GCA_946886255.1 uncultured Cellvibrio sp.
ATGAACCCGATGGACCTGAAGCGCGGTATCGACAAAGCCATCACCGCTGCTGTAGCTCACGTCAAGTCTATCGCCCAGCCTTGCGCTGACAGCAAATCTATCTCTCAGGTCGGTACCATCTCTGCCAACAGCGACATGTCAATTGGTGGCCTGATCGCAGAAGCCATGGAAAAAGTGGGCAAAGAAGGTGTGATCACCGTTGAAGAAGGCACCAGCCTCGATAACGAACTGGACGTGGTAGAAGGTATGCAGTTTGACCGTGGTTACCTCTCCCCTTATTTCATCAATAACCAGGACAGTATGAGCGTTGAGCAAGACAGCCCCTACATCCTGTTGATTGACAAGAAAATCTCCAATATCCGTGAATTGCTGCCGGTCCTTGAAGGCGTGGCCAAAGCCGGTAAGCCGCTGGTGATCGTTGCTGAGGATGTTGAAGGCGAAGCACTGGCGACGCTGGTTGTGAACAATATCCGTGGCATCGTAAAAGTCGCTGCGTGTAAAGCGCCTGGCTTCGGTGATCGCCGCAAGGCCATGTTGCAAGACATCGCTGTGCTGACGGGCGCTACTGTGATCTCTGAAGAAGTGGGGCTGGATCTGGAAAGCGCGACCCTGGAGCACCTGGGTACAGCCAAGCGCGTCACCATGAACAAAGAAAACACTGTCATCGTTGACGGCGCTGGTAAAGCTGACGAAATTAAAGCGCGCGTTCAGCAAATCCGTGTGCAAATTGAAGAAACCACGTCTGATTATGATCGTGAAAAGCTGCAAGAGCGTGTAGCCAAACTGGCTGGCGGCGTTGCGGTGATCAAAGTGGGTGCCGCTACCGAAATGGAAATGAAAGAGAAGAAAGCGCGCGTGGAAGATGCTCTGCACGCTACCCGCGCTGCGGTAGAAGAGGGCGTGGTTCCCGGCGGTGGTACTGCGTTGATTCGCGCCGTCGCTGCTATCGCAGACCTGAAGGGTGATAACGAAGATCAGAACGCCGGTATCGGTATTGCTCGTCGTGCAATGGAAGCGCCTTTGCGTCAAATCGTTGCCAACGCCGGTGATGAGCCTTCCGTGGTCGCTGACAAGGTTAAACAAGGCAGCGGTAACTTCGGCTTCAACGCGGCAACGGGTGAATACGGCGATATGCTGGAGATGGGAATCCTTGACCCGGCTAAAGTGACCCGTACTGCACTGCAGGCAGCCGGTTCAATCGCTGGGTTGATGATTACCACCGAAGCCATGATTGCTGACCTGCCGGAAGACAACAAGCCTGCTGCGCCAGACATGGGTGGCATGGGCGGAATGGGTGGCATGGGCGGCATGATGTAATTGCCCATGAACATCGATTCGCTGTCTTCTGCCGTGAGTGCCATGTCCTGCAAACCCGTATGGGCTGGCATTAACGAGCAACAGAAGTGAGTTATACTGGCGGCCCTTCGGGGCCGCTTTCGTTTCCAGAAAAATTCTAACAGCCAGCAGGCTTTACGCCCTTTGTAAGCTGGCGCTTTGCGACATTCGTGTGCTTGGCCAATCGCTAAGTGAAATTTTGAGATTACGTCTTCTTAAGGAGAATGATTATGGCTTTTGAATTACCTGCACTTCCTTACGCAAAAGATGCCCTGGCTCCGCACATCTCTGCCGAGACCCTGGAATACCATTACGGTAAGCACCATAAAACCTACGTGGACAAGTTGAATGGCTTGATTCCGGGTACCGAGTACGAAGGCAAGAGTCTGGAAGACATCATCAAGACGTCTTCCGGTGGTGTATTCAACAACGCTGCACAAGTGTGGAACCATACTTTCTATTGGAATTGCCTGAGCCCTAATGGCGGCGGTGAAGCCACGGGTGCAGTAGCTGAAGCAATCAACAAAGCATTTGGCTCCTTCGATAAATTCAAGGAAGAGTTCACCAACTCTGCTATCAACAATTTTGGTTCTGCCTGGACCTGGCTGGTAAAGAAAGCGGATGGCAGTGTGGCTATTGTTAACACCAGCAATGCGCAAACCCCGCTGACAGATGCTTCTGTCAAAGCCATCCTGACGGTGGATGTCTGGGAACATGCGTATTACATCGACTATCGCAATTCTCGTCCCAATTACCTGAATGCTTTCTGGTCTTTGGTTAACTGGGAATTTGTTAACGCCAAATACGCTGAGTAAGCGCTTCGGGTGTGATTAAAAAATCAGGCTTTCGGGCCTGATTTTTTTTGCAACCAGTCTGTGTCGTCAATGTCTTACGGCGGGAACACAGGGTATTACCAGTTAACATCTTAATGGGTAAATCTGTCGTTCAACTTTTTTTCCCCCGCCATACCTGCTATAAAATGCAGCCTTTATTTGGCTTGCTGTTATTGGCGGGTCTCATCATCAGTTTCCCCGGGTAATCGCAGATTATGGAACGTAAAGAACCAACCTTGTCTGGTCATGCCTCTGTACCCGAGCGCGATGAACCTATCGCGCGCCGTGCAGCGGTAGAAACCTCTCGCCCCTCTCGCCCACAAACACCAGCGGTTGCCGCCCCGGTTCCGTCATCAGGCACCAGTCCACTGGCGATTATTGCACTCTTGCTGGCTTTGGCCGGGGTGGCTATCGGGGGCTTTTTCGGTTGGAAGTTAACGGAAGCCCAGGCACTGTTACAGCAGGCTGAGGCGCGTATTACGGATCTGGAAGGGCGCTTAAGTGTCACCTCGGACGAGTCCAGCCAATCACTGACTCAGGTGGACGCCAAGCTCAAGTGGGTAGATTCAGAGATCCGCAAATTGTGGGGCATCTCAAACGACGTAAACCGCAAAGCGATTGCCGCCAACAAAGAAAATATTGCCAGTCTGGCCAAAGAACTGGCCGCTGCCAAGAAAGACGCGAATGAAGCCAAAGCCACAGCGGCTAGCCTCAATACGCAATTGACGGCCAACAAAGCGGCGGTTGATGACGCTGTAGCCAAGATTGATTCAGCCGTCCTCAGTATCGCAGAGCAGGGCAAACGTCTGCAGGATTTTACCGAGCAGGTTGATCGCGTA
>CAMPIG010000539.1 GCA_946886255.1 uncultured Cellvibrio sp.
ACTATGGCTCGCGGCCCAGAATGTCAGCTCGGCGGAGCTGCGCCTTGATCCGCCAGAGTTGGGGCCGATGCAGGTGCGCGTCAGTATTCACCAGGACCAGGCTACTGTCAGTTTTTCCAGCCCGCATCCGCTGGTGCGCGAAGCGCTGGATCAAAGTGCCGCGCGCTTGCGTGAGATGTTCAGTGAACAGGGTTTGAACCTCACCAATATGGATGTCTCTGATCAGTCTTTCGCGCGTCAGCATTCCCGTGATGAGGCATCAACCGGTGGTTCCGGTAACGGCAGCGATGCTGATATCGCTGATGAAGAAACCCTCGTTGGCGTAACGACTGATATTGCCCGCATGCGTCTGGTGGATCATTACGCCTAGTGATTTTCCTTCTCCATCGTGTCCATGGTTAATAATAGCTCTGCCACTAGCAGGGCTATTTTTCTTGCGCTCTTCCATCCTCTTCCTTCCTCGCAATCCTCGGCTCAGCTGCTAAGCTTGATAGGCAAAACTCTGGCATGGGTATTGCTCAACCTCCTTTAGCAGTAAAAGTGACGGGCTTTTGACATGGCAAAAGAAACAAAAAACGCACAACCAGCTACCACCGACGCGGCGGATCCTCAGGTTGTTGCGAAACAAAAACGCAAAAAACTTATCATTATTATCGTTGCAGTGCTGGTGCTATTGGGTATTTCTATCGGAGGGACCTTGACGTTATTGGGTGCCTTTTCCGGTGACCCGGCGGCAGAAGCCGACGCAGCGAGCGAAGCAGAACCGACCAAGCAGCCGGCTATTTACTATCCGTTAAACCCGGCGTTCGTTGTCAACTTTGAAGACCGCGGTCGCAGCCGCTTTTTGCAGGCCGAGTTAACGCTCTTGTTGCGCGACACCGAGGTCACGCACGCGCTGGATACACACATGCCCGCCATTCGTAATGCGTTGGTCATGCTGTTGAGTGCACAGAGTTTTGAAACCTTGCAAACTGCCGAAGGTAAAGAAGCATTGCGCGAGCAGGCGCTGGTAAAAATCCAGGAAGTCTTGCAGCAAGAGATTGGCAAACCGGGTATCGAACAGGTGTTGTTCGTCAACTTTGTGATGCAATAAAACATCAGAGGCAAGAGATCGTGCAGGATTTATTATCACAAGACGAAATTGACGCGCTGCTCCATGGCGTTGATGACGGCGATATCAATACCGATTCTGATGATGAACCGGGTTCGGTACGCGCCTATGACCTGACCAGTCAGGATCGCATTGTGCGTGGGCGCATGCCCACGCTGGAGATGATCAACGAACGCTTCGCACGTTACACCCGCATCAGCATGTTCAATATGTTGCGGCGCACCGCTGACGTCTCGGTAGGCGGCATTCAGATTCAAAAATTCGGCGAGTATGTGCACACGCTTTACGTGCCCACCAGCCTGAACATGATCAAGTTTCGCCCGTTACGCGGTACAGCATTAGTTATCCTCGATGCGCGTCTGGTATTCAAACTGGTGGATAATTTTTTCTGTGGCGACGGCCGTCATGCCAAGATTGAAGGCCGCGAATTTACCCCGACCGAATTGCGTGTTGTCCAGATGGTACTCAACCAGGCGTTTGTTGATCTGGCCGAAGCCTGGAAAGCGGTGATGCCGATTAATTTTGAGTACATCAATTCTGAAGTTAATCCATCGTTGGCGAATATTGTGAGCCCCAGCGAAGTGGTGGTGGTCAGTACCTTCCACGTTGAGTTGGATGGCGGTGGTGGTGAAATTCACATCACCATGCCTTATTCCATGATCGAACCCATTCGTGAAGTGTTGGATGCCGGTTTGCAAAGCGACAGTGATGAACAGGATGAGCGTTGGGTCAAAGCCTTAAAAGAAGATGTGCTCACAGCAAAAGTTGATCTTGAGTGCGACCTCGTCCGGCGCGATATTACCCTGCGTGACATCGTTCATCTGAAGGCTGGTGACATTATTCCTATTGAACTTCCGGATCAACACGTAGTGACTGCTAATGGCGTGCCGGTGTTCCGCACCCAGCTCGGCCAACATCGCGGTAACCTTGCGTTGAAAATTTCTGAATTTATTGATCGTAGTAGCGCACAAAATATTTCTGGTACTGAAGGAGCCTCCCGTGGCAAAAGATGATATTGATCAAGACGCAATGGCCGACGATTGGGCTGCTGCCATGCAAGAACAGGCCGACGCCGATGCAGCTGTCAGCACAGTGGAGCTTGACGAATTTGACACGGAAGCCAAGACCGGGCCCAATCCCGAACTGGAGTTGATCCTGGATATTCCCGTATCCATTTCCATGGAGGTCGGCCGCACATCTATTACAATTCGCAATTTATTGCAACTTAATCAAGGGTCGGTGATTGAGCTGGACCGCCTGGCAGGTGAACCTTTGGACGTGTTAGTCAACGGTACCTTGATTGCCCATGGCGAAGTGGTTGTGGTCAACGAAAAATTCGGTATTCGGATGACGGATGTGATCAGCCCTGCCGAACGCATCAAAAAATTACGCTGATACCGATGGGATGTCTATTGTGATACTGAGCCCGGTTGCTGCGATAAAACAGGTTGTACGTATTCGGTGTCGGTTGGTGCTGATGGCATGTGCACTATTGATTGCTGCACCGGTTTACGCAGACAGCGCGTCGGTCACGCAAGCCGCCGATGCAGGTACAGCAGTACAACAAACGACCACTCCGGCGGCATTGCCGTCACACAATATTCCCCCCGTAACAGAAAAAAAAGCAGGGCAGGGCGCTACGCGAATCAATAGCAGCACACACCTCGCCAGTGTTGCCGTGGGATTGGTGTTTATCGTTGCACTGATTCTGGTGCTCGGTTGGTTTTTACGCCGTTTTAATCAGGGCGGCCTGTTCAATAATTCTTCGATCAAAATTATAGCCAGCCTGCCGTTGGGTACGCGCGAACGTTTGGCAGTGATTGATGTGGGTGGCCAACAACTGTTGTTAGGTATCACCGCAACGCAA